>CAZYBA010000506.1:0-2121 GCA_964646105.1 uncultured Armatimonadia bacterium | reverse complement strand
GACGGTGTGTCGATCCGTCTCTCAGGACAGGACAGCCAGCGGGGAACCTTCTCGCAACGCATGATTGTCCTGCACGACACGGAGGGAGGCAGCCGTTACAACCCGTTGCATCATCTCGACGGCGCCAAAGCCGGGATTGCCGTATGCAACAGCCCGCTCAGCGAAACCGCGGTCCTCGGTTTCGAGTACGGCTACAGCATCCATGCCACCGACTGCCTGGTTCTATGGGAAGCCCAGTTCGGGGATTTCGCCAATGGCGCCCAAGTGATCATCGACCAGTTCCTGGCCGCAGGAAAGGCCAAATGGGGCCAATCCCCCGGGCTGGTCATGCTCCTGCCCCACGGCTCGGAGGGGCAAGGTCCCGAACACTCGTCGGCCCGCCTCGAACGATTCCTCCAATTGTGCGCCCAGGACAACCTGCGGGTTGCCAACTGCAGCACTCCCGCACAATACTTCCACCTCCTGCGCCGCCAAGGATCGACGTTGCAGCATCCGGGCGCACGACCGCTGGTTCTGATGACCCCCAAGTCGTTGCTACGCCATCCGAAAGCCTTGTCGTCCCTCGACGACCTGGCCAACGGAACCTTCCAGCCGGTCATTGACGATGCGCGCTTCCCCGACGGATCCCGCGAAGTGACGCGGTTGGTGCTCTGCAGCGGCAAGGTTTATGTCGACTTGGTCGGAAGCCCGGATTACGAGAAGGCGACCCATGTCGCTCTCGCAAGAATCGAAGAACTGTATCCAGTCCCCAACTCCCGGATCAAGGAACTGCTCGACCGCTACCCGGCGATCCGCGAAGTGTGCTGGGTCCAGGAGGAGCCGCAAAACATGGGGGCGTGGTCTTTCTTGGCACCGCACCTGACCGAACTTCTCCCCGCCAGCATTCCCCTGCGTGCCATTTGCCGTCGCGAAAGTTCAAGCCCCGCCGAAGGGTCCACCGCCGCATTCCGTGTCGAACAAGATAGGATTGTTTCGGAAGCCTTGGCACCGGTTGATCCGTCGAATAACGATGCCAACGGTTCTGTGTTGGAACCCGCGATTTCCCTCAAAGAGAAATAAATCATGTCCGTTAATATTCTCGTTCCCTCGATGGGCGAATCCGTGGTCGAAGCCACGGTGGCCCAATGGCTCAAGAAACCCGGCGACACCGTCAAGGCCGGCGACGATCTGGTCGAGTTGGAAACCGACAAGGTCAATCAGGTCATCCAAGCGGATTCCGCGGGAGTCCTGACCGCAGTCAATTTCCAAGAGGGCGATACGGTCACCGTCGGCGCCGTCCTGGGCACCATTGATCCGTCGGGGGCTCCGGCCGAGTCCGCGGCTCCGCCGCCCGCCGAGGCTCCCTCCGCGCCCAAGGCGACCACTCCGGCCCCGGCAACTCCCGTTGCATCCGCGATGGCCGCGGCCAATCAGGTGGACCTCAAGGGCGTCCCGGCCACCGGTCCCGCCGGCAAGATCGGGAAGGAAGATGTCTCGGCAAAAATCGGCGCAACCAACAACGTCGAAACCACCACCTGGCGTCCGTCCAAACCCGCTGCGCCATCCACACCGGCCCCGACTCCGACCGGAACCCGTGGCGAAACCCGCACACGGATGAACCGGCGTCGCCAAACCATCGCGGCCAATCTCAAGCACGCTCAGAACACCGCCGCCATCCTCACCACGTTCAACGAAGTGGACATGAGCGCGGTGATGAACCTGCGCAAGGCACACAAGGACCGATTTGCCGAAAAGCACGGCATCGGACTCGGGTTCATGTCATTCTTCACCAAAGCCGCGGTCGCCGCGCTGCGGACGTACCCGACCGTCAACGCCGAGATCCAAGGCGACGAAATCGTCCTCAAGCACTACTACGACATCGGGATAGCGGTGGGCGTCACCGACGGCCTGGTGGTTCCGGTGGTTCGCGACGCCGACTCGCTCTCGTTCGCCGGTATCGAAACAGCCATCAAGGTCCTGGCCGAGAAAGCCCGCGCGAATGCACTCACCATCTCCGAATTGACCGGCGGCACATTCACGATCACCAACGGGGGCATTTACGGGTCTTTGTTGTCGACCCCAATCCTCAATCATCCGCAAGTCGGCATTCTCGGATTGCATGCCATCAAGGAACGGCCGGTA
>CAZYBA010000505.1:905-2121 GCA_964646105.1 uncultured Armatimonadia bacterium | reverse complement strand
TCCGTTGCGGGACGTCCGTCGCCGACGGAAGTACCCGCAGCAGTGCCGGCAAGATCGTAAGGTCCGGACTCCTCGATACGCACCGTGGCCCACGATCCGGGAAGGTACCCCTCCCCCGAAAATCGCACCACGCCATCGATCTCCGGCGCGTCCCGATACGAACGCCCCACAAATCCGGACGAATCCGCCTTTTCCACCAATACGTCGACCTGGCGTCCGACCCAGTCACGCTGGGCCCGGTCGGCGATCCCTTGCTGCAGTTCCATCAGTTCGCGACGTCGGCGAGCGGCGACACGCTTGGGAACCGTCGGCTTCATCCCAAAGCCGGGAGTCCCCTCCTCCGGCGAATACTCGAAAACCCCGAGGCGATCGAAACGCGCCTCGCCCACGAAATCGCACAGATTCCGAAACGATGCATCGTCCTCACCGGGAAAGCCCACCAGAAACGTCGTGCGGACCGCAATGTCGGGCATGGCGCAACGCAGGCGATCCATCAGACGCAAGTAACTCGATACCGAGCCGCCCCGCTTCATACGGGTCAACATGGCGTCGTCGCCGTGCTGCAAGGGAACATCCAGATAACGCGCCACATTGGGCAGGTCCGCCATGGTCCGTATCAGGCGGTCGTTCACCATCGTCGGATAACAATAAAGCAGACGAATCCAGCGCAGTCCCGCGATCCGGGAAAGGCCTTCGAGGAGACGTGGCAATGCCAACTCGCGGTACAGATCCATCCCGTAGGCAGTTGTGTCCTGGGCAATCAGGTTGATTTCGACCACACCCGAGTCAACCAGCCGACGCGCTTCGTCCCAGACGGATTCCATCGGCTTCGAGCGGTGGCGACCCCGGAAACCGGGGATGGCGCAGAACGTGCAACCGTGGTCGCACCCTTCCGAAATCTTCAGGTACGCAGTCCAAGGCTGGGTCGCACGGACTCGACGCGGCGGGATCAACGGGTATTTGTCGGTCAACGGCGCCACATGGTTGACCGCCATCGGCAACTGCGTTGTTCCGCGGCGACGTTCCCCGGAAAGACCGAAGACAATATCCGAAATCAGCGGCGCGCCCTGAATCCCAACCAACGCGTCGATTTCCGGAATGTCCCGCTCGAGATCCGACGCGTAACGCTGCGCCGGACATCCCGAAACCACCACCTTGGAAATCTCGCCGCGGCGCTTGCGCTCCACCGCCTCGAGAATGGCGTCGACACTCTCCT
>CAZYBA010000505.1:0-895 GCA_964646105.1 uncultured Armatimonadia bacterium | reverse complement strand
CCACCAACGTGGCAGCACCGGTATCCACCAAGGCACCCAGCAATTCCTCAGAATCAACTAGGTTTTTGGGACAGCCCAAACTCACCAACCCGATGCGCGCCTTGTCCATAGGGGTCGACAATTCCGGCACCCCGAGACTGCCTGAAAATCCATCACGCGGGGGCGTCGGACACGGGTTAAAGTATACGGGAGACAAGGCAACGATGCCACCAACGCCACCTGTCAAATAATATCAACAATTGTCGTTTCCGTACTTTTTCTTTGTAATTCCGCGAGATTGCGCAGGAATTGCAATCCCCCCCGCGAACGTCCAACACCATGCCAGACCGAACTCCGCCGCACCCGCTCTCGCCGCTGCCCGACACACCCGAAGCACGCCCGTTCTTTGTCGACAACGGCTTCCTGATCGCTCCGGGACTCATTGCCGAAGACGAAATCCAGCTCCTCAAGGAAGACACCCTGCGTCTCGCACGAGGCGAATACCAATGCCAAGGAATCGACCCCATTCCGCACCACTGGAACGACAGCGAAGCCCTCGCCGGCATCCTCTGCATTCACCAACCCCATTATGTCAGCCCGGTGACACGCCGCTTCGTCCGCCATCCTGCCATCACCGACATCCTCTCCCGAATCACCGCGGCGCACCTTCCCCACTGGGATGGATCCGTGAAATGCATGCAGTCGATGCTCTTCGTCAAGCCGCCCGGATTCGAAGGCCAGGCATGGCATCAAGACGAAATCTACATCCCGACCCGAGACCGCAGCCTGATCGGAGCCTGGATTGCAATCGACGACGCCACGGTGGAGAACGGGTGCCTCTGGATCCTGCCGGGTTCGCACAGGAGCGGTTACCTCCATCCACAACGAGATCATGGACGTCCGGACGAGTTTGATT
>CAZYBA010000504.1:0-2124 GCA_964646105.1 uncultured Armatimonadia bacterium | reverse complement strand
GCGCACCCACCGTGCTGTCATCGGTTGACCCGTTGTAGAACGGCGTCTGCGTCCCCGCACGGCACGCGTATTCCCATTCCGCCTCCGTCGGTAACCGCATGCCCGTGGCGCTCAAATAGCCCTGGATGGTATTCCAACTCACCTGCTCCACCGGGCGGCTGCCGGAGTCCGGGTAGCCGTTTGACTCCTGGAAGTACGACGGGTTCGACCTCATCCTCGCCTGCCACTGCGACTGCGTCACCTCGTAGCGCCCGATGTAGAAGGCGTTCGTCAGCGTCACCTGGTGGACGGGCAACTCGTCGCCGTAGCACCCGGACAGGTTCGACCCCATGATGCACCCCATCTGGAACGTCCCCGGCGGGACAAGCAGCATCTCGATCTGCGTGCCAGAGTCGCGGACGCGCCATGCGAAGCCTGTCGCACTGATCGCGGCTCGTAGCGCTGGGTCAGTGACCACCGCCGGGTCCGGTTGTGCTTCGATGAGCGTCGCCCACAAAGGAACGACCAGCCCCGGGCAATTGCCCCATGCCGCGAGCAGGATGCCTAGATCCGCCCCATCGACGCTGCCGCTCACCGCTCCATCCGAGTCGAGGTCGCCCGTGCATCCTGGGTTGCCGTTGGGACACGGTCCCCACGCGTTAAGCAGGACCCCGAGGTCGGCACCGTTGACGATGAGGTCACCGTTGAGGTCTCCGGGGCACTGGGCGGCGGCGGGCGATCCGCCCGCAGCGAGCAGGAGCGCGGCAAGGAAGGATCGCCGAAGCCGGAGTCGATTCAAGGGCAAACTCCCCAGTTCGCCAGAAGGTATCCGAGGTCCGCCCCGTTGACCACGCCGTTCCCGTCCAGGTCACAAGCGGCGGAGGGGCCCGAACCAGTCACGGGCCCCCAATACGAGAGCAGCGCCCCAAGATCGGCCCCGTTGATCTGCGCGTCCGCGAAGATGTCACCGATGCACTGGCACTGGTCGATGATGCCGTCGCGGTTGCGGTCGATGGATGGGTCGGACGCGATCTCGCAGGCATCCACGTCGAGGTCCCCGTCGCAGTCGCCGCCATGGAAGATCGCCTCCTCAAGGTCCGCTATCCCGTCGCCATCGCAATCCGGGCATGGGCCGGCCCAGTTGTTGCCACCGCCGTCGACATAGCCGCCGTTGGACAGCACCCCGATCGAGCAGCCGATGTTGCCGGAAAAGGTCACGATGCCATTCTGGAAGTGCGCGCAGAGCGCGTTCGAGTTCCGGATCACGCAATTGCGGACCTGGACGTTCGCGCCGACACGGGAGTAGAAGGTGCCGGTGCCGAAGGTGTGATCCACGAAATACGAGTCCTCGACCACGGCATTGACGCCGTCATAGGCGTAGATCGCGACCCCGTGGACCGTCGACGTGTTGCGCATGAAGACACAGCGGCGAATCGTGCACGCGGTGTGACCGAGGTAGATGGCGCCGATACCGGTCCCGCTCCGCACATCGCGGAAGATGCAGTTCTCGACCAGGACCTCGGCCGCCGGGCCGAGGTACGAGAATATCGCCCCGGCGTCCTGCCCGGACTCAAGCACGCCCTCGCTGGTGATGGTCAGGTTGCGAAGCCCGACCGTGCCAACGTAGGCCGTCGAGTCGGCGACGAACACCGGCGGACCGGCGACACCTACTCCGGAAATCTGCACGCTCGAGGCAAGTTGCGGACTCGGACCCTCGAGCATCACGCTCTTGCCGAGAAACCTCACGGATTCCCGGTAAAGCCCCGGAGAGATCAGGACCCTGTCGCCGTTCGCGCTTGCGTTGACCGCGGCCTGAATGGAAGTGTACTGAGAGGGGACGAGCCGATCGACGGCGAAGCATGGGGGCGCGGCCGGCAGCAAGGACGCGAGGGCGATGCATGCGAACCCGAACGGCGCAGAACGGCACAGCCGCCGCGGAGAGAGCTCCACCGATGATGCAAATGGGGTGACCGCCGCCGCCTGGATCAGAGTCTTCATGTTGGGCTTTCTCCCCGAAGCCGCCCGGCCCCGGACGGGATCAGGCTACCGGGGCGTAACGTCGGATCAAACCCCCTGCTCCCGCCTCCGCCTGTACGGAACGGTACGGAAGTACGGAGAAACAACTGGCACAAACGGAACGTCGCG
>CAZYBA010000503.1:0-2125 GCA_964646105.1 uncultured Armatimonadia bacterium | reverse complement strand
GATCGCCCGGATCGTGCGCCGGCCGTGGGCGATCATGGAGGTCTGCGGCGGACAAACCCACGCGTTCGTACGGCACGGCCTCGATCAATGGCTGCCGGAGGGAATTCGCCTTCTGCACGGTCCGGGCTGCCCGGTCTGCGTGACCCCGGTGGAAGTGATCGATCAGGCGGTCGCGCTCGCACGGTGCCCGGGAACCGTGCTCTGCTCGTACGGCGACATGCTGCGGGTGCCGGGCACCGCATCGGATCTGCTGCGCACCCGTTCGGAAGGGGCGGATGTGCGCGTGGTCTATTCCCCGATGGATGTCCTGGACATCACGGCAGCGGAGCCGGATCGGGAGGTCGTATTTCTGGCGATCGGGTTCGAAACCACCGCCCCGGCCCATGCCCTTCTGGTGGAAACCGCCCGTGCGCGCAACATTCCGAATCTCAGCCTGTTGGTTGCGCAGGTGCGGGTTCCGCCGGCGCTGGAGGCCCTGGTGACCACGGGGGACAGCACCATCGACGCGTTCCTGGCGGCGGGGCATGTCTGCACGGTGATGGGCGACGCCGAGTATGTCGATTTCGTGAACAAGAACCGGGTGCCGGTGGTGGTGGCCGGCTTCGAACCGGTGGATCTTATGCGCGGGGTTTGGGAAGCGGTGGACATGCTCGAGGACGGCCGTGCGGAGCTGGTGCACGCGTACGAGCGGGTTGCGCGGCCCCGAGGAAACCCCGCCGCGCAGGAACGTCTGCGCCAAGTTTTCACGACGATCGACCGGAGCTGGCGGGGCCTCGGCATGATTCCCGGCAGCGGCTGGGGCCTCGCGCCCGAATGGTCCGACTTCGACGCGAACATCCGCTTCGCCACGGTTCTGGAAACAATCGGGGACTCACCCCAACCCGATGCGGCGTGCCGGGCGGGTGACATATTGACGGGGCGCTTGCGGCCGCGGGAATGCCCGGAGTTCGGGCGACGTTGTACGCCGGAAAGTCCGCTCGGCGCGCCGATGGTGTCGGGCGAGGGTGCGTGCGCGGCGTGGTACCGCTACCGGGGCGGGAACCCGCTGGAAATGGCGGACAGATGACCGGCAGTTTCCCGACGTGCCCTGTACCGTTCTCGAAGCACGACCGCGTGGTGCTGGCGCACGGTGGGGGCGGACGTTTGACCAAGGAATTGGTGGACGGTCTGTTCGCGCCGGCGTTTGGCATGAACGGCGCTCCGCTCCACGACGCAGCTCCGGTGCCCATCCCGGGCGATCGCTTGGTGGTGACCACGGATGTGCATGTGGTGGACCCGTTGTTTTTCCCAGGCGGCGATATTGGGATGCTGGCGGTGGTGGGATCGGTCAACGATTTGGCGATGGCGGGTGCGCGGCCGGTGGCGTTGACAGTGGGCTGGATTCTCGAGGAGGGGCTGCCGCTTTCGATACTGGCAGCGGTGGTGGATTCCCTAGCCCGAACCGCGCGGGAGTGCGGGGTGCGGGTCGTGGCGGGGGACACCAAGGTGGTACCGCGCGGTGCGGCGGATGGGATGTATGTTTCCGTGGCCGGGTTCGGCCAGCAGGTTGTGCCGTGCGCGCCGTGTCCCTCCCGGATCCGGAGCGGCGACCGGATCTGGCTCAGCGGCGATATCGGCCGTCATGCGGTGGCGATTCTGGCGTCCCGGGCCGGCCTCGGTTTCGAAACCGAACTGCGCAGCGACATCGCGTCGGTGGCGGACCCGGCACTGCGCTCGATGGCGTTGGGCGAGGCGGTGCATTGCCTGCGCGATGTGACCCGGGGAGGCTTGGCGGGGATTTTGGCGGAGCTTGCGGCGGATACGGGCTTGGGGTTGGAGATCGACGAGGAACGGATTCCGGTGAACGAAGCGGTGCGCGGGGCCTGCGACTTGATGGGTCTCGACCCGTTGGTGCTGGCCTGCGAGGGGCGGTTTGTGGTGTTCGCGGACCCTGCGGTCGACGCTGACATTGCGCGGATCCTCGGGCCGGAGGGGGTTGCCATCGGGGACGTCGGGGGTGGTGCGGGCGCGCGCATCCGCGGTCGTTACGGCGTGCTGCGTCCGCTCGAGATGCCCTACGGGGAGTTGCTGCCGCGGATTTGTTGACGGGCGCATTCAAGGCAACCCTTGTCGGACGAAGTCGGGG
>CAZYBA010000502.1:0-2134 GCA_964646105.1 uncultured Armatimonadia bacterium | reverse complement strand
CAATCTGCTGGGCACCGCCATTGTCCGGGGCCTGCGCATGGTCATGGGAGTCGGGGCTTGGGTCTTTCCCGTACTGTTGCTGGGAATCGGAGTGGCACTGGTGCTCGGTCGCAACCGGGTGTGGGAACGATTGCGGTTCAGCGCGGTCCTGTTCGCCTTGCTGCTCGGTTGGTGGCATCTCGGACATGCGGCTCCGGATTCCCTCTTTGGTCTGGACAACTTGCGCTCCCACGGCGGAGGCATCGGCGCGGTGTCCGCGTGGCTGTTCTGGCGAATCGCCGGCGTCTGGGGCGCGCACCTCCTTTACGCAGGCCTGTTCGGAACCTTGGTCTTGTTTCAATTGGATATCCCGTTGCCGGTATTGGCGGGTCCGGTCGAGGCACTGGTCCGGCGCGGGGCAACTCGCCTGCGCGACAAAGGGGCGGACGCCTTTGTTGCGACACGGAGGCGGACCGCACGTTCTCGAAGCACCGCCGGCACACCGTCCGAAGTATCCGAATTCCGGAAACCCAACCCCGAACCCAGCCAACGCAGACCGCCGGAGCGCCCGCGTGTGCCATCGGAGCAGTTGGATATCGTTCCCGATGACGAGACGTACGATTCGGTTGCCCCGACAAACGATCCGAATCCGATTTCGGTGGCAGGAACGACCCGGCCCACCGTCGACGACAAATACCAGCTCCCCTCGACGTTGTTGCTGGCCGCTCCCAAGCCGGTTGCCAATCCGCAGTCGAATGCGAGTTCGTCGCGACGCGATGTGATCCTTCAGACGTTGGAAGATTTCAACATCGGTGCGGATGTCGCCCATGTCAGCGTCGGGCCAACCATCACCCGGTATGAAATCGCTCTGGAGCGAGGTATCAAGGTCAACAAGATTGTCGCTTTGGCAGACAACCTCGCGATGGCGATGGCCGCAATCGATGTCCGTGTCGAAGCACCGATTCCCGGCAAGAGCGCGATCGGAATCGAGGTTCCCAACGAAATCCCGGGCATGGTCACTCTGCGCGAATGCCTGGAATCACCCGAATTCCAGAACGCGCCCGGGAAATTGACCTTCGTCTTGGGGAAAGACGTTACCGGAAGTGTCCGGGTCGCCGACTTGGCGAAAATGCCACACCTTCTCGTGGGCGGTTCGACCGGTTCCGGTAAATCGGTGGGGCTGAATACCCTGATTACTTCGCTGCTGTACCGCAACACCCCCCGTGACCTCAAGTTGGTTTTGATCGACCCGAAAAAGGTCGAACTCTCGCTCTACGACGGCATTCCCCATCTCGCATCGCCGGTCATCACCAATGTCAAGCAAGCCCCTTCGGTTTTCAAACAGGCACTGCGGGAAATGGAAACCCGTTACGACCGATTTGCCAAAGCCCAGACGCGCAACATCGAAGGCTTCAACGCGAAAGTCGACCCGGCCGATCGTCTGCCCTACTGGGTGATTGTCGTGGATGAACTGGCCGACTTGATGATGACGTCGGGGCCTGAAATCGAAACCGCGATCTGCCGTTTGGCCCAATTGGCACGCGCCACCGGTATCCACCTGGTGATCGCAACCCAACGTCCGTCGGTGAACGTCATCACAGGAACCATCAAGGCCAATATCTCCAGCCGAATCGCCTTCGCCGTCAATTCCTCGATAGACTCCCGGACCATTCTCGACCAAATGGGGGCCGACCGGCTGATCGGACGAGGCGACATGCTGTTTCTTCCGATTGATGCTCCCAAACCCCACCGAATCCAAGGATGCTTTGTCAGCGAGCAAGAAACTGAAAAACTCGTTGAATTCCTGAAAGATCAAGGACGTCCCAACTTCGATGTCCTGCCCTCGACTCTCTCGAACGCCACGGGCGAGGACGATTCGGGAGAAATGGAATCAGAGGACGATCTGTTTGAAGCCGCTGTACGATTGGTCGTGACCGGGGGGTCGGCCTCGACATCGATGCTGCAGCGTCGTTTCAAGATTGGTTACACCCGTGCGGCCCGATTGGTCGACATGATGGAACAAAAAGGGATTGTCGGGGCACTGGACGGTGCCAAGCCGCGCGACATCATGATCACCCGTGAACAAATGGAAGAGATGTTCGACCGGACTCCTGTTTCGGATTGAACCTAGCCACAGACCGGGTCGGCGAATCGA
>CAZYBA010000501.1:0-2134 GCA_964646105.1 uncultured Armatimonadia bacterium | reverse complement strand
GAACAGGGGCAGGCCGACGAGTAAACGAAATCCAGTTCCACGTAGCGGCGGACGCCGCCGGACGGATCGATCGAACCCATTGTGGGAGTTGCCCAGGAAGTAGTCGACCCGCTGGGCCGCCTGCCAGTCCCACGCCCGCAGGCGATGGATCACAAACGGCATCAACGCACGCTCGGCACGGGAAAAACCACCTTGGTCCACATACTCCGCGTACCGCCACGCAAACCGCGTGGGGGTGTGGCAGTAGCATATGTGGCAGGTTTCCGGGTACGTGATGACCCCCTTCGCGAACGCCGAGCTGCTCGACACCACAACGTCGTAGCCGCGCAGGTCCAACATCTCCATCGCCATGGGAAAAAGAGTCAGGAACTTCTTGTGATGGCGGTTGGTGTTGGCGAGCGGAACCTGCTGGAGAAACGATGTCCGGACATCCATCTGGCGAAACGACGGGAACGTCGACCGGGCATCGTAAATCGATGTGTACACGGGAGCGTCGGGCCAGATGTCGTGCAATGCCTCCACCACACGCTCGGCACCGCCGGCCTGTGCTAGGAAGTCATGGACAATCGCAATCTTCATGGAGGGGAGGCCGTGCCACGGTGGCCACGCCACCCGCATTTTTACCAGTTTACCAAGCGGATCAAACCTGCGGGGGAGAGTTTTTCCGCAACATCCCCACGTCAGCGTAGACAGTCCGGTAGGCATCCACCGTGTTTTCCCACCGAAACCGCGCCGCTTGCTCCAGGCCCGCCCGGATACGGCGTTCGCGCAATTCCGGATCGTCCAACAAAACACAGACCTCGCGCGCCAATGCGTCGACATCCCCGGGCGCCACCGTCGGCGCCGCATCACCAACCACTTCCGGCAACGATCCGGCATTCGAAACGACAACGGGTGTCCCCGACGCCATCGCCTCGGCGGGAGGCCAGCCAAACCCCTCGTACAGCGACGGAAACACAAAAACGTCGGCAGCACGGTACGCCGCCCGCAATGTGGCATCCGACACACGGCCTGCATGGACGTATCGATCCGCCAGACCCGAACTGTCCACCAACAACGCATCGTCGTCGAACAACGGCGCCCCAATGCGCACCAGCCACGTGTCGGCACGGTGGGAACGGACCTGCGCCATCGCCCGGATCACCGCAGTCGTGTTTTTGTAACGATTGCGGGTGCCGACATGCAGCACCACGCGGGCATCGTCCGGAAGTCCCCACTCGCGACGCAAACGGCGTGCCTCGTCCGCACGGGATTGCCCGCCCGGAGGATTGGGTTGGAAACTCGTGTCGAGTCCGTTCGGAACCACCGTAATCCGATCGGGGGCCATGCCGGCATGCTGGATCAAATCGCGACGTGTGCACTCCGAAACCGCAACAATCCGGGCGCAACGACGCATGGCATCGAGACGCCGCAGGAACGTCCGCCGTCCCCAAGGAGTTATCGGCACATCCAGGATTCCCCGTGCCGCCAACAAGGGAATGATGTCGTGGCAGGTAAGTATGGAACGTTCACCCGGAAGCGACTCCGCCAAAGTCGCGTGGCTGTGGTCAAGGATGTGGTAAACGTCGCCGTTCGTGGCTCGTGCAAGTCGCGGGTACGCCACCCAACGCGCATGCAAGCCCCGCACCCGGGAACGTGCCTTTCCGGGAAACAACGACTGCCATGCCGCTGCGCCGTCGCAACGGAGCTCGTCGATGCACCATTCCCCCGAGGCACGTTCACGCAACGCCGATGTGTACCGTTCGCGGAAGATCTCCATCGACACCGACGGAAACCCGATCACATTGGGCAGCAAGACCAATCGTGGCAGTGTCGCGGAGCCCCCGGGGCTCATTTACCCGCCCCGAGCTGCTCGTAATGGGCCAGGTACTGGTCTGCGATGATGTCCCACGTGTAACCAAGCGCTTGCTTCCGTGCCGAAGCCGACATGGACTTGCGCGTGTCCCGATCCAGGGCCACGGTCCGCATTGCGCGGGCGAGCGCTCCGATGTCCTCGGTGTCGCCGATCCGGATGGTGAACGGGTGCTCCCGGTGCCAGGCCGACACGGCCCGGATGCCGAAGTCGGACAGCAGCCGGTCCTCCTCGAACACGTTGGCCAGCAGGCGGATCAGCCGGTCCGGCGGCACCAGGGCC
>CAZYBA010000500.1:1208-2145 GCA_964646105.1 uncultured Armatimonadia bacterium | reverse complement strand
GATCGCATTCTCGACGACCGTTCCGCCTGTGTCTCAACACAAGCACACTCCGCGGTTACGGGCTTGGTTTGATGGAATTGGTGGATATCGCAGCGGCGGCCGGCTACGAGTCCCTCGAGCCTTGGATCGAGGAAATGCAGCGGTACGAAGCCGAGGGTGGTCGGCTCGAGGACCTCAGGTCGAAGATGAACGACCTCGGTTTGTCGTTTGAATCCGCAATCGGCTTTTTCAACTGGATTGACAACGACCCGAAGGTGCGGGCCGCGGGTATCGCGTCAGCACGTCAAGACATGTCCCTGGTCGCGCGGTGCGGAGGGAACAAGATCGCGGCACCGCCGTGGGGTGCGCATGCTCCGGATGCGCCGAGAATCGAGCTGTCCGCCATCGCGGATCGTTACCGAGAACTGCTGGAATCCACTGCCGATTCGCACGTCGCCCCGATGCTCGAGCTCTGGGGCTTTTCGACCAATCTCTCCCGCCTTGGCGAGGTCCTCAACGTTGTGGCGGAGACCGCACATCCCGGGGCATCTGTCCTCGCCGATGTCTACCACCTCTACAAGGGCGGTTCGCCGAGCGACGGAATCCGCTTTCTGGCGGGACCCGCTACCGGCTTGTTCCACGTCAACGACTATCCCGGAATCGCACCCGCGCGAATCCAGGATGCCGACCGGGTGTACCCTGGGGACGGAATAGCCCCGCTGGATTCGCTGCTGCAAACATTGGTCGGCAATGGCTACCGCGGCGCGCTGTCTTTGGAACTGTTCAACGAACGTTACTGGAACGACGAACCACTCACTGTGGCGCGGACCGGGCGCATCAAGTTGGAACAGGCGATCGACCGGGCATTGGGATGGCGCTGACCGACAAAAGGAAAAGGCACCGGAAATCTCCGATGCCTCTCTCAATTCCCGGACAAGGATTCGAACCTCGGTTTTCA
>CAZYBA010000500.1:0-1183 GCA_964646105.1 uncultured Armatimonadia bacterium | reverse complement strand
CGTATGTTATCCCCGGAAAACCGTGCCTGTCAAGCGTTCGCGACGGCTTTTCAGACTCGTGCTCCGAGGAATGGTCCCGCATGAGCGCGCAACATCCCCCAGCAACCTGGCGTTACCCTACCCGGACTTCCGTCGTTTCATCAGCCCGCGACACAGTCCTCGGCTGGGCGCGCTCCTGCGGACTGACGGCGGACCAGGAAGATTCCCTACGACTCGCGTTGGGCGAGGCCATCGGCAATGCGGTGGTTCACGCGCCCCAAAGCGGCGAATTCGCCATCACCGCGTATACGGATGAGAATGCACTGGTCATCGAATTGGAAAGCCCGGGATCATTTCATCCGGTCGGACCCGCGACGATGCCTAGCCCGTCTTCGGAGCGCGGGCGCGGGCGTGCCCTGATGGCAGCCCTGCTGGACAGCGTCGAATATCTGCCGGCCGAGGACCGAACCGTGGTCCGAATGCGCAAAGTCTTGCCCATTGCCCCCTGATTCGGCAAAACGCGCAGGAACGTTTCCCCTGGTCGCCGAAACGAACGTTGTCATGGAGGAAGATCCCATCTCGCTCGTGGGCCATATCCACGGAGCGTCCGTCCACTTTCCGATCGCATTGGTGATCGCGGCCATCGGTTTCGAATCGGTCGCGTTTCTGACCCGCAAGGCCCAGTTCCGCCCCGTAGCATTCTGGTGCCTCGCGTTGGCCAGTGTCATCGCATTGCCGGCCCTTATCTCCGGTCTTGGCGCACAATTCGGTTGGCTCGGTGCCTCCGCTTGGGACTCAAAAAGCATGTTGACCCACCGCAACATCGCTTTCGTGGGCACCGGCGCTTTGTTGATCGGATTCATCTGGCGCCTTGTCACTGTCCGGAAGCAGCCTGCTCCGGCGATAGTTGGAATGCAGTTCCTTCTCGGCGTCGTCAGCGCCGCTGCGTTCGGATACGCCGGGTACCTCGGAGCCTACGTCGCCCGGGGCTACTGATTCCCCGATGACGCGATCCCGCTGGGTTGCGGCAACCGTCAGCATCGCGCTCATCCTGGCGGGATTGCTGTGGCAGATTTGGCCCCGCGAGACGCGGCCGGTCGAACAGCAGGTCACCGACACGCTTGACGAACTGGCCGATGCGGCGAGGCGCGGCCGGGTGGACGAGATCATGGGTTTCATCTCCTCCGACTTCCGGGCGGGTGCG
>CAZYBA010000499.1:0-2145 GCA_964646105.1 uncultured Armatimonadia bacterium | reverse complement strand
GTTGACCGATCTTCTTCTCGAGATCAACGCAAGCGAGGGGGTCGCGTTGCTGGTAATCACCCATTCGGAAGAACTCGCCCGACGGATTGGCAACGTCCACCGGATGGAAAACGGGCGTCTGGTCCCGCAATTGCCCTCATGAACCTCTGGAAACTGGTTTGGAGGGGGCTGGTTCACCATCGCCGTGCGGTGGCGGGTGTCGTGGTTGGAGTCGGCCTCGCGAGCGGAATCATCGCGGGCGCCCTGCTGGTCGGTGCGTCCGTGCGCGAATCCCTGCGCCGTATCGCCGCCGCGCGTATCGGACGTGTCGATTCCGCCTGGGTGAGCCAAGAACGTTTCTTTCGCTCGTCGCTGGCACAAAAAGTCGGGGACGAGGCGTCACGTCCTACCGCCGCGGTCTTGATCTTGCGTGGTTCCGCATTGGGGCGGAAAGGGGACGGTAGCGGGGACGGATTGCGGGTGGGGCGGGTCCAAGTCCTGGGAGTGGATGATTCCTATTGGAATTTGTCCCCTGACGGCCGTAAACCCGGCGGATTGACCGACGACGGCGTGGCTCTCGGTGAACCCCTTGCGAAAGCGCTCGGCATCGGGGTGGGGGACGAAATCATCCTCCGCGTTGAAAAGCCCAGTCTGCTTTCTCGGGACGCGCCCCTCAGCAAGATCGACGATGCAACGGTGGCGATCAGTGCACGTGTCGACCGAGTCTTGACGGACCGGGAATTCGGACGATTCAACCTTTCGGCCAACCAAGTCCCGCCGTTCAACTGCTTCCTGCCGCGGTCTGTGCTGCAGAAGGCGGTCGGTATCGCGGACACCGCCAACCTTCTCCTCGTCGGTCTGGGGCCGGGCCATGTGCCCTCGGATTTGCAATCGGTCAACCGTATCCTTTGGAAACATTGGGAACTCGAGGACGCGTCGCTCGAAATACGCGAGTCTGCCGGCCGCCTCGAACTGCGCACCGGACGAGTTTTCCTCGAGCCCGCAATTGCACGCATCGCAACCGAGGTCACCTCGGATCACGAACAGGTCCTGACGTATTTCGTGAATCGGCTTGAGTCGGGGGGACGATCGGCGCCGTACAGCACGGTCGCCGCCATGACCAATCCGCCCGGTCCGAAGGACCTTCGTGACGACGAGATCGTTGTCAATCAGTGGCTCGCCAACGATCTAGGCGTCCGGGTGGGCGATCGGCTCCGGATCGCGTACTGGGTGGTCGGTCCGTTGCGAAAACTCGAGGAAAAGACGACAGAATTCCGCGTCCGCGCCATTGTCCCGATCGAAGGAGCCGCTGCGGATCCGACGTTGATGCCCGATATTCCCGGTCTCACCGACAAGAAGGATTGCCGGGAATGGGAACCGGGGGTTCCAATCGACCTCGATCGAATCCGGGACAAGGATCAAGATTGGTGGACGCGGTACAAGGGGACGCCCAAGGCATTTGTCACGATTCGAAGTGGGCAGGAGATCTGGCAGAACCGGTTTGGGGACCTTACCGCGGTGCGATGGGAAATCGGGGACGCTCGGGGCCGCGTCGCGGTGGAGGAAAAGTTGAGGCGCGCGGTCAACGCCGCGAGTCTCGGGGTACTTCTGACTCCTGTCGCTGCCGCGGCTGCATCCGCCACCGATGCGTCGTTCGACTTCGGTCAACTTTTCCTAGGCCTCAGTTTGTTTCTCATCGTCTCTGCCCTGGTCCTCGCCGCGTTGATGTTCGGATTTCTGGCCGAACGACGCTCGACCGAAGCGGGGATTCTCAAGGCTGTCGGATGGGACGACGCATCCGTGGCTCGCCTGTTCTTGATCGAGGCTTCGGTTGCCGCGGTGATGGGCGGACTGATCGGCATGCTGGGATCCGTGGTTTATGCGAACTGGGTCATCGAAGGATTGGGGGGCGCTTGGTCCGACGCCGTCGCGGGAACCGATGTCAAATTGCATCCGGCGATAGCCCCGGTGATTGTCGGCGGGATGTCCGGCACCCTGCTTGGAATCGCCAGCATGGCCGGAGTCTTGCGACTATTCCGTAGGACACCGGCCCGGACATTGCTGACGGGACCGGTCGGCGAGTTGCTGCCTGGACGACGGCGACGGATTGAGGTCCTCGTTACCGTGTTTGCGACGTTTTCCGGGGCCCTTTGGGCTGTTTTGGCA
>CAZYBA010000498.1:0-2155 GCA_964646105.1 uncultured Armatimonadia bacterium | reverse complement strand
AGGGTGACTGTCTGAATCCCCCCCACCAGATCGGACAGGGTCGGGTTGAGCAGCAGGTTTTCCAGGCTGTTGCCATGGGCGGTCCCGACCAGCTGGACTCCACGTTCGGCAATGGTGCGCGCCGCAAACGCCTCCTGCTCGGTGCCGATTTCGTCGATGACAATCACCTGCGGCATGTGGTTCTCCACCGCTTCGATCATCACAGCATGTTGCTCTTCCGGGCGCTTGACCTGCATTCGCCGGGCGTGTCCAATCGCCGGGTGCGGAATGTCGCCATCGCCCGCGATTTCGTTGGACGTATCGACAATCACCACCCGCTTGTTGATCTCGTCGGCGAGAATGCGTGCCATCTCGCGCAGTTTGGTGGTCTTCCCGACCCCGGGTCGGCCGAGCATGAGAATCGAATGCCCAGCCTCGACAATGTCGCGGATGATGTCGACGGTACCCAGAACCGATCGTCCGACACGGCACGTGAGTCCGACAATGCGGTCCCGTCGGTTGCGGATGCACGAGATGCGGTGCAGGGTCCGTTCGATGCCAGCTCGGTTGTCGTGACCAAACTCGCCGATTCCCTTCTCAACGGTCTCGAGATCCGCGAAAGTCACCTCGTGATCCGGATGGGGATTGACGACGCGGCCGGCGAAGCGCGCTTCGGCGGGTCTCCCCAGGTCGAGAACAATTTCCAGCAAATCGTCACAATCCGGCGCAGAGCGCAATGCGGATTGCAGGTCCGGCGGCAAAACGCCGAGGAGCTGTTCGAGATTGTCGGTGATCCGGTGTTGGTTGCCGGTCAGTGGCGCGGGCGGGTTCGCGTTGATCGACACGAGCGGTTCGGTTGGGGTTTGGGTTGTTTCCAAGGACAGGTTTCGGTTCGGTCGCAGGGGACGCGATCCGCAGGTGGATATGGTTCGAGTATACCTCCCGGCGCTCGGTTGCGTCGGCGGCGATCAGGAACGGTATGCTTCGTCGAGAAGTTCGACGGGGTGGACGATGCGCGGCGCGCGCGCGCCCCTCGGAAGGGTCCCCTTTTCCTCGCGGCTGCGGATTCCCGATTCGATCCAAGCGAGGCATCCGGGATTGGCGGTGGCGACCGTCGACGCTCCCGTCTCGAGGATGGCGTCCAGTTTCTTGTCGAGCAATGTCGACGCCATCTCGGGCTCCAGGTAGTTGTAAACACCGGCGCTGCCGCAACACTGGTCGGCGTCGCGGAGCTCAACGTACACCAATCCGGGGATCGACTGCAGCAGACGGCGTGGCGGATCGGCGATGCGCTGTCCGTGACGCAAGTGGCAGGCGTCGTGGTAAGTCACGCGCTGGTCGAGTCGCCCTGGCATGTCTCGCAGCCCAATGTTGTCCAGGAATTCGCTGATGTCACGTATCTTTGCTGAAAACGCATGGGCACGCTCGGCCCAGTGGGGATCGGCCGAAAGCAGCGAACCGTAGTCCTTGACGAAGCTCCCGCAGCCGGCCGAATTCAGGATGATGGCGTCGACATCCAGCCCTTCCATGTCGGCGATGAGTTGCCGGGCGAGTTGGTCGGCGCTGCCGAGCTGACCTTGGTGCCCATGCAACGCACCGCAGCACCCTTGTGACGGCGGGCAATGGACATCGAAGCCGTTTTCCACCAATACCCGGACCGTCGCATGGTGGACCGGGGCGTAGAGAACACGCATGACACATCCGACCATCAGTGCAACGCTGCCCCGACGTTCGCCACGCGCCGCGGTAAACGCCGGGACGGGCTTCGACGCTCGCTCAAGATCCGCGGGCAAGGGCATGCGGGTATCGGCGGGAAGGCCGACGAACTTGGCCGCAGGCGCGGGAATACGCCCCCCTGTCAGTTTTCCGGCACGGAGCGCGAACGCCATCTTGGATGGTTGGGTAAGCAGGGTCAAGAGCGAGCCGCGCAGGATACGTTCGGCCGGCGGGCGCTTGGCCTTGGCTTCCTGATGATCTCGGAATACCTCGAGCAGGTGGCCGTAAGGAACACCGGAGGGGCATGCTGTCTCGCACGCGCGGCATCCGAGACAGCGGTCCAGATGGTAACCCACCCCGCCCGGTTCGTTGGCGGCGGGGTCTTCCAACGACAGTTTTCCCTCGTGCACCGCACGCATCAGCGCGAGCCGTCCGCGGGGCGAATCCGCTTCATCCCCGG
>CAZYBA010000497.1:0-2159 GCA_964646105.1 uncultured Armatimonadia bacterium | reverse complement strand
GTCAGTACCCGGCCATCCGGCTGCTGGAACGACGAAAGGCGCGTGGGAAATTGCCGGACGATGTTGCCGTCCGGGTCGGTCGCATGCACCTTGAGTTCTCGCCGAGCGCCCGGAAGTATGCTGTAGACGACGGTCAATTCGAAGGTCTTGTCCCTTTTCATGCCATGCGCGGCGACGGTCTGTGCTTCATCGGCGAAGACCACGTTGCGCAGCTCGGACGGAGTGGAGCGAACAAGAGCGGCGATCTCCGCGCTGTTCTGGACCGCCCCGGTCTTGCGGACCCATGTCGGGGTGGCGATCAACAGCAAGACCGAGGCGAAAACGGGGATGTTGCAACGGGCGGAGAACAGGCCGGTGCGGATCGCCGGCCATTGCGTCGCCAGTTTCTTCTCCCACGCGGCCACGATGAGGTCGCGCACCGGCACCTCGACCCAGCGGTGCAACAGGGTCGCCGCGGCCAAGGTGGCACTTAAGGAAATGGCGAAAGGTATCCGCCAGTCCATGTGGCTCGACAACGACGAATGCATCGCCAGCAACTGAACGGGAGTGTGGATCAGGAAAAACGCGAAACTGATTTCCCCTAGAAACAAGGCCGGCCGTCGGGAAAACAGCCAGGCGACCGCCCCGGACGAGCGGGCGAACCAGCAGATGACGAGCGCGAACGGCAGGGCGTATCCGCCGCCGACTTTGAGAAAATCTAGGGTCAACGGGGCGACCTTCGGGGAAAGCAAGGCTTGGATCCAGCCGTTCCAGCCAAAGGTCTCGTAGGTCAACACGGCGAGTGCGAGGCATCCGAAATCCAAAGCCGTGTCCCGGGCCGGTTTTCCCGCACTGGGGATCGGGCCACGGGTGGCAATCCGGGCTGCCGCCATACCGGTGGCGAATTCGAACAGGTGCGCGGGTGGCGAGAATCGGTACATTGCCGCCAACCATTCGGGATCGACATTGGCGTGGGTCAGGAATCGTTCGCCCACCCCGACTGCCATCCCGGTCAGCACCGCGATGGCAGCGTAGGCCCACCAGAAACGGCGTGAACTCAAGACGCAAAGGAATGGGAAGGCCAGGTAGAGGAATGCCTCGACCGACAGGCTCCACGCGGCCCCGTTGTAGTTGATGATGAACTTGGGCTCGGTGCTCCACGATTGCAGCAGGGCAATGTGTGGCCACAATTCGGCAATCCCCGGAAGCCCGCCGGACGGGTTGATTCTGGCCAACACGGCCAGGAAGATGCCCAACGAGACGAGATGGATCGGCCAGATTCGGGAGACTCGCGACACAAAATAGCGGGCTCGAAAACCGGCGCCAATCCTTCCCGAGTACGCATAGGTGAGGATGAAGCCGGATAGGACGAAGAAGAACGAAACCGCCGGGTTGCCCAGCGCCTGCAGAGTTCCGATTTTGACATGGAAACGGGGCAGGAAATGCACCACGAACACGCATAGCGCGGCTACGAAACGAAGACCTGTGAGGGCGTCGAGGCTGCGAGTTCGCGTCCCGATGGTCGGGCTTTCCGATGGGGTGGTCAGGGTGTTCTCCATACGTCAGTTTCCTTGGATTCCCGTCTGAAAAAAGGTTGTCGCCTGAAGATCAAGAAGGAAGCGTTGTCGCCCGCAGGAGCCGGATTCGATGTCCCCGAACGGGGCGAAATCCGCGCGTTCCGACCGACTGGACGCGGAGCAAACGAGAAAATCCACGATGTGGTTGTCGGTATTTCCCTGACGAATCTCCACTGGCACGCGTAGGGATCGACGGCCGGTTTTGGGGAAAGAAAGGGACTTCCCCTGCCGATGCCTCGCGCGCACGGCAAAACAAAAAACGCCCCGTTGTCGGCTCGGCCGACCGGAGCCGGCGCGGCGGCATCCTTTGTGCTTCAGGACCGCGCCTGTACCGACCCAGGGTTCCCGATCGCCCGTCTGGACTGTGGTCAGCGGACCTCGCTGGGTTCCTCCGACCTCCCGTTCTGCGCCTTCGGAACGAAACTCCCCCGTAACGCAGGGAAAAAACCGGTGCGATGCCGGTAGATTTACCTTCCCGATCGCGCACCGCCCTCCGGATTTGCCAGCCATCCGGCTCCCGAGACCCCAGTGTGTGCGGGCAACGACGCGGTTCTGTGTCTCCTGTGAGTCGAGGGATGGGATGAAGATTTTCGGTGGCTTTTT
>CAZYBA010000496.1:0-2168 GCA_964646105.1 uncultured Armatimonadia bacterium | reverse complement strand
TGAATCAAGACCCAACCGAAATGGACGACAACAACGTCCCCCATCCCGCAATTGTGGACCAAGCGACTTGGCAGGCCGCCCGTGACGCGCTGCTGGTCCGGGAAAAGGAACTGACCCGTCTCTACGATCAGATCAACGCGTCGCGGCGCCGGCTTCCGATGGTGCGCATCGACACCGAGTACCGGTTCGACACCGAATCCGGGGAACGATCGTTCGCCGAGCTCTTCGACGGCAAGCGCCAGCTGATCGTCTACCATTTCATGTTCGACCCGGAATGGGAGAACGGTTGCCCCGGGTGCACGTCCTGGGTGGACGCCCTCGGCGACCTGTCGATGCTCCGGGAACGCGATACGGCGTTCACGCTCATCTCCCGCGCCCCCCTCGCCAAGTTGCTCGATTACAAGGCGCGACGCGGCTGGACCGTGCCGTGGGTGTCCTCGTTCGGGAGCCGGTTCAACTGGGATTTCGGGACCACCGACGAGCGTGGGGAATCGCCCGGACTCAGTGTGTTTTTCCGGTTGGGTGACCAAGTGCACCTCACCTGGCGGACCCGAAACCGCGGGGTGGAATTGCTGACCGACGCCTACCCGCTGCTCGACACCACCCCGTATGGCCGACAGGAGGATTTCGAGGACTCGCCACCGGGCTGGCCTCAACGCCCCACGTACGGTTAGGAAGGTTGAACGGTCGGGAGTCGGTCTGACCAGGTCCAAGGGCCAACCTTTTTTCGGTTCCTTACGGAACCGAATGCCGGGCGGAACCGTTATCTAAGAGGGATAATCCAATCGTCCACAACGTCGTTCGGTCCGCAGCGTTGTGGATTTCCCGGTGAGGATCCGTTCCCGAAACACCGAATTCAGAGAGGTCGAGCGGCACTGCAACCCGTTGCAGTGAACCAATAACGACCGTCGGGCGTCAACGGAATGCCTGCGAAACCGGCGCAATGGTCCGACCAAACGGAACACGCGCCGCCCTGTCAAGGATTGAAAAAATGCACTGTCAAGAAAAATCGCCGCGCGCGTTCACGCTGATCGAACTGTTGGTGGTAATCGCAATCATCGCCATTCTGGCCGCCATCCTGTTCCCGGTGTTCGCGCAGGCCCGTGAGAAGGCGCGCCAAGCCACCTGCCTCTCGAACCTCAAGCAGGTCGGGCTGGGCGTGCTGATGTACACGCAAGACTACGACGAGGCATTCCCGCTGGGCAGTTACATCTTCGTCGGCATGACCGCCGCGGTTTCCTGGCAGGACCTGACCGACCCGTACATGAAGGCGGGCGCGGGCGCCACCGGTGCGAACCTTGTCGGTCGCAAGGATGCGGGTCTGTGGACCTGCCCGAGCATCGGGCCGGCGCAACAAAATCTGCCAATGGCCGCCGGCGACCCCGCGCCGTTCCAGCGCTTCACGGGCGACAAAAGCCTGTTCTACTCGAAATCGTTCAGCTACACGAACAACTCGAACCTCATGCCGACCAACCACCGCAGCGCACCGACGCTGGGCTGGTTCCCGATGGGTATCCAGACCCTGGCCGGAGTGGAGAACGCCGCGGGTGTGGTGCTCGCGATGGAGGGTGCGGGCTATGTCGGGAACTCGGGTGGAGACGATGTCACCACGGCGTGTGCCGCGGTGGAATCCGGTTTCCCGACGCTTCCGGGACGTTTGATCGGTTGGGCGGACAACTACTGCTCCGCGCGGTTCCGCCACAACGGCGGATCGGTGTATGTGCTCGCGGACGGCCATGCGAAGTGGTTCAAGGGTCCGAGCACATCGTGGCGCGCCCCAGGAACCACCGTTGCGTGGCGCCGGTCGCTCGCCCCGAACGCAGTGGCGGTCTTCCGCGAGGACTGACAGTTCCGCCGAAACCGAGCGCACGTGCGCGACGGCGGACCAAACGCCACCCCGAGCAACAGACCGGGCTCCCTCCCCACGGAGGGGGTCCGGTCTTTTTGATTCCGCCCCAAGTTCGAGGGCGCCGGACATAACCGGCGTAATCCGCGCCGGTCATCGGATCCGGATTGGAGTTCCGACGATCGGTTGGTTCCATTTTGCCCTGAACGGCAAAAATACCGGTTTGCAAGCCGGCTGCTGATTTCCCCGCAATTGTGCCGATGCGGGGGGGGGGGGCAGGCTGCAAACCCTTTGCGTTAGCCCAACACACGACAATTCGGAC
>CAZYBA010000495.1:0-2174 GCA_964646105.1 uncultured Armatimonadia bacterium | reverse complement strand
GCGGCGCTGGCACGGGCGATCCAGGCGGCGTTCTCGCAACTGGCGGACCATTCCCGTATCGAGGTGCGTAGCGTACACGTCGCTTGGCGGTTCAAGCCTTCCGAGGAGGGCGTGCATGTTCCGCGGCGGCGTGCATACCGCGGCGTGCTGCCTCAGGAGATGGTGGACGCCGGAAGAACGGGAGCGCAATTCGCCGATCCCGCGTTGGACAAGGCGCTGACCGAGGCTGGTATCACCCCGGAACGATGGTTCTGTGTGGGGGATGTTTCGGCCCGAGGTGCCGCGACGGCCTCGGAATTGGAACGCCGTGTCCTATGCCTCGACATAGGCTCGGGAATCGCCGACTGGGCATTGCTCGAGGGTGGGCGTTGGGTCGATGCCGGCCAGATCACGGTCGGGGGAGACCATTTCACGTCGGATTTGGCCGCGTTCACCCAACTGTCGCTTGCCGACGCGGAGCGACTCAAGCATGGGCTCGCGGCGCTCGCGTCGGGGCATGACCAAGCGACGCTGGGAGAACAATTGTTTTCCATTGCCGATTTGCGTTTGGTCCTCGAGGCCCGTGCCACCGATTTGTGCGACGCGGTCGGGGTGGTGTTGCGGGAGCGTTTCGCAGCCGACCTCGTTCTCCTGAACGGGGGCGCGTCGCAATTGCACTGGTTGCCGGAGTTTTTGGCGGGGGAATTGCGAATACCCGTTCGCCGCGGAATGCCCCGTGGCATCGGTGGCCAGCAGGTTTTTCCTGCGGATCCGGGATGGTGTGCCGTCTCGGGAATGATCCGGACCGTCGTCAACGAGACGCGGGCCAGTACCCATGCCGATAACGGCATACTGGATGTTTTGGCCGGTTTGTGGGCTGCCTGGTGGCATCGTGGGTAAACAATAGTTCGTGGGTAACTGTCGTGGAATTGGGGTATTGTGGGCCAGCAATCATGCGGTGCGGGACCACCAATGTTCCGGTGAACGCAGGGCAAACAGAGGAGGATGGGGCGGATGTCGACCAACGGGACGAATTTGGAGCCGTTTGCCAAGATCAAGGTCTTCGGCGTAGGCGGTGGTGGTCAAAATGCGGTGAACCGGATGATTGAGGCCGGGTTGTCGGGAGTCGACTTCTGGGCCTTGAACACCGATATCCAGGTGCTCAATACCTCGGCCGCGTCGAACACACTGCAACTGGGTCAGCGCTTGACCGGTGGTCTTGGTGCCGGAGGGAATCCTGAAACCGGGCGCCAATCGGCCGAGGAAAGCAAGTCGGAGATCCAGCGCGCCCTCGATGGTGCGGATATGGTTTTTGTGACCGCCGGCATGGGCGGTGGCACAGGAACCGGTGCCGCTCCGGTCGTGGCCGAGATCGCCAAGGAAATGGGCATCCTGACCGTCGCCGTGATCACCAAGCCGTTCAAGTTCGAAGGTCCCCGGCGTGCGCGTCTCGCCGAAGAGGGAATCGACCGGCTCAAGGAACATGTCGACACCATCATCGTGATTCCGAACGATCGCCTGAATCATGTGGTCGACAAGAAAACGACGCTGGTGGATGCCTTCAAGGAAGTCGACGAGGTCCTGCGTCAAGGGGTTGCGGGCATCTCCGACATCATCACCATTCCCGGCTTGATCAATGTCGACTTTGCCGACGTCAAGGCAGTGATCTCGGATGCGGGCACCGCGTTGATGGGCATTGGTTTCGCCGAGGGTGAGCACCGTGCGGTTGAGGCGGCGCAGGCGGCGGTGAATTCACCCCTCCTCGAAACCGATATCTCCGGTGCGAGGGCGGTTCTGGTCAATTTCACGGCCGGTACCGATCTCGGACTCAGCGAAGTCAGCGAGGCTGCCGAATTGATCCGCGAGCGGACCGACGCGGACAATGCCAACATCATCTTCGGATGTGTCGTCGACCCACGCCTGCAGGGCGCTGTCCGAATCACGGTTTTGGCCACGGGATTCAACTCGGGTCCCCGCAAAGCCGAGACGATGTCGAAGCCGAATGTGGAAGCGGTGGCAGCGCCGAATCCGGCCTCGCCGGATCGCCAACCTGCCCCGGTTGCGGTCAGTGGAGACCTCGATATTCCCGCATTCCTGCGACGCCGTTCCTGACGGCGTCTCTGCAGATCCGTGAAAGACCCCGGTGCGCCGGGGTCTTTTTTTATTCGGCGACTGATTGTTTTCCCCAGGTCAGA
>CAZYBA010000494.1:0-2187 GCA_964646105.1 uncultured Armatimonadia bacterium | reverse complement strand
TTCCGCCGGCGACGAATGACGCCACCAACCAGCGCAAAAACAGAGGGCGCCACGGGGGCATGGAGGGGGCGGGAGGCGGCGGTGATGTCATGCCAGCGCCTTCCGGGCGGTCGACAACGCCTTCGCTCCGTCCCCGCGCGCGTCGAAGAGTTTTCCTTGAATGCCGTCGAGAGCCCCGAGGACAGCGACCGCCTCCGGAAATCGTCCCGCATTCACATAGGCGCTCCCGAGGGCGATACGCCACTGCCAGTTCCGCCCTACCGCAGTCCAGAACGGCCAAAGCGCGAGCACCCCCGCCATCGCATCCATCCCCGCCTCCACAGAGCGCAACCACGGCATTTGAACCCGCAGTATGCCGGAGAGCAAAGACAACAAGAGAATGCGGAAAACCAGCATGCCGACGGCCATGCGCTGTCTTCGCGCCAGGGTCTCCATCGCCGCCGACGGTTCCGGAAGTTGGTCGGAATTCATTCATCCCCCCCGGAATCAGCAACGTTCCATCGTGCCAACCACTGTGTCAACGCCATCGCGATCCCGGAATTGGCTATGGTTTTCCACGCACCCGCCGCCGAGGCCGCATCGTGGAGCGCCGTCTCGCTGTGCCCGGCGAAGGCCACACACCGAACCCGCGCCTGGGCGCAGATTCCGATTGCCTCGAGGGGCGAGACGCGTCGCAGGTTCATCGAAACCAGTACGAGGTCCAAGGGATCGGAGAGGTGTTGGGACAACGCCGGAAGATTCCCCAAGGCGATGAGTTCGCACGGAGTACCGCGCAACGCTTCGCGGACCCTCGAACTCATCAAGAGGTCCTCGCAAAGAATCCCTATCCGCAGGCTGGGAACAGCGTTTACCACGGGCGTATCTTACCGCGGGGGCAATCTCGGACGATCCGACCATGATAAATCGTGGTTCCCGTTCAGATGGTAATCCCCCCGAACGATTCCGGGCGCGAATCGCCCGGATCCATCCTTGGGATGCCACCGAGGCACGAGAGTTCAGCGTGCGTACAATACTGGCCATGGACACCGGATTTTCCCTGACACTTCCTTCGCATGTGGTCTGCGGAGCGGGCTGCGCAACCGATGCGTCGTTTGGACACCGTGTCGCGGAGCTTGGCCGCAAGGCAGTGCTCCTGTCCGGTTCATCCGCGAAACGCGTCGGCCTGACGGACGCCATGCGTGTCTCGCTCGAGGCCGGCGGCGTATCCGTCCTTTGTGCCGACCACGACATCCCCCCTGAGCCGACCATCGAGGATTGCCGCCGCGCGATGGCGCAGACCGGCGGCGCGGACGTCGTGATCGGAGTCGGTGGCGGAAGCGCGCTCGATGTGGCGAAGGCCGCCGCGTTAGCACCCGCCGCGATCGACCCGGCGCGTTTCCTCAGCGGCGAAGTCGCCGTTCCCGTCCGCGGCGCACTGCCGATTGTCGCGGTCCCGACCACAGCCGGAACCGGGAGCGAAGCCACGTGGGTAGGTGTGTTCACGGATGATTCCGGCAAGCGAAAGGCAAGTTTCCGCGGGAACACCATGATGCCTTCGCTGGTGATCCTCGATCCGGCCACAACCGTGAGCTGCCCCAAGACCGTCACCGCGTATTCGGGCCTGGATGCGTTGGTCCAGGCGCTGGAATCACGGGTAGCGCGCGGGGCAAACCCCTTCACCGACGCCCTCTCGGAGGCGGCAGCGTTGCGTATCGCCGACGCGTTGCCGCAGGCTTGGTCCGACGGCAGCGACCTCGCAGCGCGTTTTGAAATGCTGGTCGCCTCGAACATGGCAGGGATGGCGTTGAACGCTTCCCGGCTCGGCTTGGTCCACGGCTTGGCCCATCCGGTCGGCGTTCGGGCCAAGGCACCCCACGGACTGGTGTGCGGCCTTCTATTCCCTGCCGTCCTGCGGTTCAACCTCCCCGTCTGCGCCGACGCCTACAACCGGTTCGCCATGTCGTTGACGGATTCCGGTTCCCCTCGGGATCTGCCGGATTGGTTCACGAGGCTGTTGACCACCATGGGAATACCGACACGCCTGCGCGACATCGGGATCGCCGAAACAGAGCTTGCCGAAATCGCGCGGGACAGCCTGGGGAGTGGTTCCACTGCTGCAAACCCTCGGGAAGTAACCCAGGAGGATGCGTTGGCGGTGTTGCGGGAAGCTTGGTAGGTCATCCGAAAGTTCCCGCAAAGCACATGGAT
>CAZYBA010000493.1:0-2188 GCA_964646105.1 uncultured Armatimonadia bacterium | reverse complement strand
AGGTCAATCTCCGAGAACAGAAACCTCCAACTCGGGGTAGGCCTGAAAACCGCGGTCGAAGGTCACCAAGCGATATCCGCCGGCGATGGCAAACGCGGCGAGATAGCAATCGGTCCATCGTCCCCCGCGCGGGTCGATCGGAATACCCAAAGCCGTGAGTGCGGCATCCAAACCGTCCGGCTCGCAAACCCAGCGAATCCGTGGGTGGGTGCGCCATGATTCCATGGAATCCCAAGCGGATTGGCCGTCCAGGGCAGCGTCGCCCACTGCCTTGGGGTTTGTGAGCAAGCGCAGCAACGCCAAGGCGGTGGTTCGGCAGAATACCAATGTGTCGTCGGATTCCTCATGCCAGTAGCGTAGGGCGCGTTCGTGGTGGGCATGATCCGCGACTGTCAGCGCCAGCCAGACATTGGCATCAAGCAGATCGGGCATGGGATGTTTCGTCGTCCGCTTCCTCAATTGCCCGCAACGTGGCGGGGGACAGAGCCGGGATTACGGTTCCCCGGGATGGGATGGCGATTGGGGGAGGGAGTCGGCGCAGGGAAGATGGGTTCGTGATGGGGCCGTGTGCTTGTGCCAAGCCCGCCTCGACATAGCGGGTTATCAGATCCTTCAACGACACCCCTTGGAGGGCGGCGTGGGCCTTGGCTTGCCGAAACAGGCCATCGGGCAGATCGATTGTGGTTCGCATAAAAACATATTGATGCGCCAACGTCAACTTGTCAACAATCGGTGACCCGGGGACGTCTGGGACCAATCCGATTCTCCCGTCTGTTTGGGCATACGCAATGCGCGCAGCGCAACCACGCCCCGTCCGTAGGACGATCGGCCGAGGAACGAGGCCATCAAGGCGGGGATTCGTCCCCCGGGGACAAGACGCGTGCACGGCGAAACAACGCGCCATCGGTGACGATCGCCCAAGGGCCGAAGCCATGGGACGACTCTAGACCGCGGGTCGCCAGTCTCCGGGCATTCCACCGTTTCGCCGGAGTAGACGGTTCTCGCTGACGCAACACGGTCCCGTCGAAGACGATCGGCCAAGGAACGAGACCATACGACGCGTACATCCGTGCCCGGAAGCCAAAAGGGCGCGCAGCGCAACAACACATTGCCTAACGCCAAAACGGGCCCTGTTCAACATCATCCCGCCCCTGTAGAAGGCCCCCGGCCGCGGGACGAGGGCAATAACGCGCAGCGCAAACATGCCCTTCCGGAGGACGATCGGCCGAGGGACGAGGCCATCAAGAAGGGCAATTTATTGCCCTGGACCCAGGACGGGTAATTCATTGCCCAGGAACGCAAAACGCGCGAAGCGCCTACACCCATCAACCCGCCACCCCGGGCCGAACCCTGCACCCCGGAAATGTCACTCCGGATTCCGGGACTCGTTACCCCAATCTCCGGATACCCAACCCAAATCCCGCACTGGAGCCAGAATTACCTCGAGTTCGGCAATGTTCTGCGGCACCGCTGCCCACGATCGCGAACCGGACTCGTCACCAACGATGCCCGTATCATTCCCGAATTCGTCACCCGTGGACGACAATTCCGAACGGGTAAAACGGCTCGTCGAGGCTGTCGCGCCCCCCGCCAGGCGCACCGCCTCCGCGTTCGCACGCACCTGCCCCGCATCCGACATCCCCACCAATGTGGTCGACACCCCGGGAAGCGACACACTCCATCCCAGCGCAATCTGCGCGAGGGAAACACCCCGCGACGCGCACCATTGCCGCGCCGACCCGCAAGCATCCTGGACAACCCGTGGCGCAGGATGCCACGCCGGCGGGCCGGAATCCGACAACAAACCCATCCCAAGCGGGGAAGCGTTCACCACCCCGATCCCGCGCGATTCCCAATCCGGCAACCGCCCGAGTAAACGCCGGTCCTGCAACGTCCCGTGGCAATACGACAGCACAAAGTCCAGGTCGAAACGCGCCAGCACCCAATCGAATATCCCCAGCGGATAACCCGAAACCCCGATCGCACGCGCCTTCCCGGCAACCACCATCTCGCGCATGGCTGGCAATGTCTCCCGGACAATCTGCTCCGGATCCCCGAACTCGATGTCGTGGCAGACCAAAAGGTCGACATACGGAACACCGAGGCGATCCAGGCTCTCGTCCACACTCGATCGCACCCGCGCCGCCGAAAAGTCGAAGTCGCGCTCGCCATAACGACCCACTTTGGT
>CAZYBA010000492.1:0-2194 GCA_964646105.1 uncultured Armatimonadia bacterium | reverse complement strand
CCGTACAGTTCCTTGCGTCCCAGACGCAGCTTGGCCGCGGCGGGGCTGCTGACCCCGCAGAGGAAGCGTGCCCGCTGGCGGAAGTCGCCGAATGCGGTCGGGTGCGCCACTGCCAATGCAGCCATCTCGCGCCGCAGGGCCGGATCCGGGGCGGGCAGCACCGGTGCGGCACCGATCGGCGCCGACTCCCCCGTGCATCCGTCACAACGTCCACACGGCGCCTGCCCCTGTTGCCCGAAGTGTGCGGCCAGTGCGGACGCCCGGCAGGAATCGAGTTCGAGCAAGGCCACCACGGCGTCGACGCGCGCCCGTTCCGCCGCCTCGCGCGCCTCGAAACGCGCCACCATGCGATCCACCAATTCTCCGATACTGCCCGGGTCCGCGGTGCGCACATAGCGGAGACGTTGGTCGGCGGTGCGCGTCTCCACCATGCGCCGCTCCTCCATCACCTCGAGCATGCGCATCACCCGCGACTGCTCAATGCCCAGACTCTCGGCCATGGCGCAGGGGTCGGCCTTGTACCAGATCCGGCCCTTTTCGGCGTGCGTAAACAAGTCCGTGACGGTCCTGCCGTGTTGCGGACCGAACGACTCGGCAATGCCGCGTAGGCTCCAGTCGGGCTCGATCCGCCACTCGACCTTGGCGAACCAACGGGTTTCGAGGCGCAGGATGCCGTCAAGTTCGAGGTAGGTCAGCAATGTCCGCAACACAAGGAGTCGGATATCGAAGGTGGTGGACGCGGTGTGCGGGGCGATGTCGAATGTCTCGCCTTGGGAAAACACATGGTTGAGGAAGCCAGCCAGTGCGGTGCGGGTGGGAGTGTCCCCGGCTGCGAAGTTCTCCAGGACAGGAATGTCCGCGGCATTGGTCAGAACCTCGCACCAAGCGTCGTTGCCGTCCCTTCCTGCCCGGCCGATTTCCTGGGAATAGGATTCCAGGCTTTTGGGGATGTTGAAATGGAAAACACGGCGAACGTCGGCCTTGTCGATGCCCATGCCGAACGCGATGGTGGCCACGACAACACGATCCGGTGAGCGCATCCACTGGTCTTGGACAGCACTCCGTTTTTCGTCGTCCATCCCCGCGTGGTAGGCGTCCGCGGCGAACCCCGCGTTACGCAGGGACTCTGCAACGAGTTCGGCGGTCTTTTGCAGGGTCACGTAAACGATGGTGGGTCCGGGCGAGGTATTGCGGAGGCGGTCGATCAGGACGGTGACTCGTTGGTCGAGTAGGCACGGGGTGGAACGCAGGATGAGGTTGGGCCGGGCGAATCCGGTGACGACGGTGTGTTCGGGTTCGATGCCGAATGCGGCTTGGATGTCTGCGACGACGTCGGGGGTGGCGGTGGCGGTGAGGGCGAGGACGCGCTGGACGCCCAGTTCGTTCGCGATGTCGGCGACACGCAGGTATTCGGGCCGGAAGTTGTGCCCCCACTCGCTGATGCAGTGCGCTTCATCGACTGCGAGCAACGCAATGGGGGTGCGCCGCAATCGTTCCACAAAGCGCGCCCCGGCAAGTCGCTCCGGAGCCACGTAAAGGATCTTGACTCGGCCGTCGGCGACCGAGTCTTCGATCTGGCGTTGACGGTCCCGGTCGAGGGTGCTGTCGAGTCGTTCGGCGGCGATCCCGCGTTTTTGGAGCTGGTCGACCTGGTCCTTCATCAGCGAGAGAAGCGGGCAGACCACGACGGTAAGGCCGTCGAGGAGCAGTGCGGGCAGTTGGTAGCAGAGGGATTTTCCGGAGCCGGTGGGGAAGACGGCGAGTGCGGATTTGCCGGCGAGCAGGGAGTCGACGACGGGTTGTTGTCCGGGGCGGAAGTCGGGAAAGCCGAACGTGTTGGCAAGCAGTTCTCGGGTGTTCATTTCCCTCTATAACGGCGCAATTGTTACGATTCTGACACTATTGGATGAAATTACCCAAGGTTGGGTAGGGTTTTGGGGGATGAATCCCCCGTTTTGGTTCCGGGTAATGTGAGCCACCGTCTCCCGTTCTCCCGGACAATGAATTGCCCGTCTTTATTCCGCGCCATGAATGACCCGTCTTGATTCCGGGGAATGAATTCCCCGTCCCGTGGCCTTCGGCCGATTGTCCTGCGGACGGGTTGAGGCATCGGGACAAGTGATTCATAGTTCGGGTTGGCTGGTAGGTGGTTGGCTGTTGACAGGAACGCCTGATGGAACGGTATGGACAGGAC
>CAZYBA010000491.1:0-2222 GCA_964646105.1 uncultured Armatimonadia bacterium | reverse complement strand
GACATCTGGACGCCTATGCGGATCGGGAAAACCGCGGGTCCTGCCGCGTGCTGGGAAAGGTGGGGTTTCGCCCGTCGGGAACCGAAAAACGGATGGTGAAGGACGAGGAGCGCGTTTACATGCGGTACGGACTGGATCGCGACAACAGGATTGCGGAACCGGAAAACGGAGACGATCAATGAACCGCAAGACCATTGCCTGTGTGTTCGGAACGCGTCCCGACGCGGTCAAGATGGCGCCTTTGGTGCGGGAATTTCTCCGGTATCCGGATGCCGTGCGTTTGGTGGCGATCTCCACCGGACAGCACCGTGAAATGCTCGATCAGGTGTTGTCGGTGTTTCAGATTGTTCCCGACCACGACCTCGGCCTGATGCAACCCCGTCAGACATTGTCCGACCTGACCTCGCGGGCGCTTGGCGCACTCACCCCGGTTCTCGAGGCGGAACAACCCGATTTGGTGGTGGCCCAAGGCGACACCACCACCACATTTGTCGCGAGCCTCGCGGCGTTTTACGCCAAGGCGAAGTTTGTGCACGTGGAAGCCGGTCTGCGCACCGACGACAAATTCGATCCGTTCCCGGAGGAGATGAATCGTCGCCTGACCACCCGGCTCACGGATTACCATTGTGCGCCCACCACCCTCTCCGCCGACAACCTCCGTGCGGAAGGAATTCCGGACCACCAGATCCGCGTGACCGGCAACACCGTGGTGGACGCCCTGCGAACAGTAGCCGACCAGGATTACACGTTCGACGACACCCAGCTTGCCGATTTCGCGAACCGGGACGGCCGTATGGTGCTGGTGACCGCGCATCGTCGCGAGAACTGGGGCGCTCCGATGGAGTCGGTGTGCCGCGCCATCCTGCGGCTGGCGTCCGATTTCCCGGACATCCGTTTTGTCTTCCCGATGCATCGCAACCCGGTGGTGCGCGAGGCTGTGGTGCCGTTGCTCGGCAATCATCCGCGCATCCTGCTCACCGAGCCCCAGGAGTATTTCCCGTTTGTCCACCTGATGAAGCGTTCGTTCTTTGTCCTCACCGACTCCGGAGGCGCCCAGGAAGAAGCGCCGGGTCTGGGCAAGCCGGTCCTGATCCTGCGCAAGACCACCGAACGTCCCGAGGGGGTGCATTCGGGGAACGCCAAGCTGGTGGGTACCGATGAGAACGTTGTTTACAACGAGTCGGCGCGGCTGCTGTCTGACACGGGGGCTTGGGAGTCGATGAGCAAGGCGGCAAGTCCGTACGGCGACGGAGACGCGGCGGGCAAGATCCGGAAGTGGATTTTCGAGGCCGAGGGGCTGGAGTCCGGAGGCGGCGCCGGTGCCTGAGCCGAACGGGTCGATGGGCCGGGCCGACTGGGAAGCGGTCGTACGCGCCGGTGTGCGGGAGTTTTTCGCGAGCCTTTGGGGCTTCCTGAAGGCCCGTGCGCTGCGGCTCGCCGTGCTTGCGCTGGTGATCTTTGTCCTATGGCGCTGCCAGGCGGTGGTCACGACATTGATCGGGGCGTTTATCCTGGCGAGTGCGGCGGGGGCGGTGGTGGATCCGGTCTGCCGACTGCGCGCCCTGCGCCGGATACCGTCCCATACCCGCCGTGGGGTGGTGGCATCGGTGGTATTGCTGGTGATCGTGGCGGCCCTGGCGGGCATGACCGCGCTCTTCTTCAAACCGTTCCAGCAGGAGTTTTCCAACCTGCGCGAAGACTGGCCGTCCTACCAGAAGCAGATTGTCGAGCAGGTCGACAAATGGCGAACCCAATGGGAGGAAATGCCCGACTGGATCCGTGATCTCGCTCCCAAGCAGGCGCCGTCCGGCAGCCAAACCTCCGGGTCGTCCGGGTTCACGTCCGCGGTCACCGGCTACCTGAGCGACCTCGCAAAGAAGACCCTGTCGGCGGCGGCGCACATTGTCGAGCTGATACTGCTCCCGGTGCTGGCGTACTACTTCATTGTGGACGGCAAGGCGTTGCGCAAGGAACTGCTCCGTTTCCTTCCGCGCCCGCAGCAGCGCATCGCGGTGGCGATCGCGCAGGAGAGCGGCGGGATCATGCGTGCGTTCCTGGTCGCGCAACTGTTCCTCGCGCTGATCGCGGGAGTGGTGGTCGGGGTCTTGCTCGGTGTTTTCCAGATCAAGTACGCCCTGACATTGGCATTGGTGGCGGGGGTCACCCGCGCGGTGCCGGTGATCGGTCCGCTCCTCGGGGGTATTCCGCTGGGAGTGCTGGTC
>CAZYBA010000490.1:0-2224 GCA_964646105.1 uncultured Armatimonadia bacterium | reverse complement strand
GCCGAACCGCGGTCCGGGTCGTTCCTCGGGCGGCAATTTCGTCCTATCGAAGATCGACGTGTTCGCGGACGGCAAGCGGGTGGAAATCGTGGCGGCGGACGCCGACCGCTCGCAGGCCAATTTCGGACCCGAAGGCCCCCTCGACGAAATTCCTGCGACCGGCTGGGCGGTCTCCGACCCGAATCGTCTCTGGAACAACGACCACCACATCGTTTTCACGTTTGCCCAGCCGGTCGACGCCAGACAATTGACAGTGGTCCTGCATCAGGAATTTGGAAGTTCCCATGTTCTGGGTGCGTTCCGACTGTCGCTGGGCAAATCGGCGGAGTCTGCACCGGACAACCGGCCTCTCGCGGAACGCCGCCTCGCCGCCTACACGTCCGCGCGCGACAAATGGGTGGCCGAGAACAGCGCCCGCGCAATCCGCTGGAAAACCATCTCCCCCCACTACGCCAAGTCGAACATGCCGACATTGACCGTCCAGCCCGACGGTTCGGTGTTGTCGGGTGGAGACCAGACCAAGAGCGACGTCTCCACATTCCGCTTGCGCACCAAGGGCACCACCATCCGCGCGATTCGGCTGGAGGCCATGGCCGACCCGCGGTTGCCGAGGAATGGTCCGGGGCGAACCGAATACGAAGGCCTTCCCGGGGATTTCTTCCTGAACGAGTTCCGGGTAATCGCCCGCGGCAAGCCCGTCCGCCTCGTCCGGGCGTTCCAGACGTACGCCGCCGGCGGCAGTGACGCGTCCAAGGCCATCGACAACGACATGCAGACGGCATGGACCATCGGTGGCGGCGGAATCGGGCGTTCCCACACGGCCGTTTTCATTCTTGCGGAGCCGTTGGAATCCGATTCGCTCGAGATCCAGCTCGCGAATGAAAAGTACTATCCATCCAACATCGGTCGCGTGCGCTTCAGTGTCGCCGAGTCTGCTGAGATCACCGCGGTCCTGGATCCCGAGGCAGAGGCGATTCTGGCCAAGTCGGAATCGGAGCGACATGCCGAGGACCGGGCAGCACTGGATCGACATTTCCAATCCACAGCTCCGGAACTGGCGTCCGCCCGCGCTGCCATTGCGGGCATGCGCCAGTCGCTCCCGGCGTTCCCGACCACCTGGGTACTGCAGGAACGACCCGCGCACGATCCACGGACCACCCGGATTCACCGTCGCGGCGAGTTTCTGAGCCCGATGGGTGCGGTCTCGCCCGGGGTGCCGGGATTCCTGAATCCGCTTCCCAAGGGAACGGTCCCAAACCGACTGGCGTTTGCGCGCTGGCTGGTTTCCCCCGAGAATCCCCTCACCGCCCGGGTTACCGCCAACCGGCAGTGGCAGGCGTTTTTCGGGCGTGGAATTGTTTCCACGTTGGATGATTTCGGCTACATGGGCTCTGCGCCCAGTCACCCCGACTTGCTCGACTGGCTGGCGATCCAGTTTGTCCAGAATGGTTGGAGCCTAAAGAAACTACACCGCACCATTGTCACCAGTGCGACCTATCGTCAGGTTTCGGCCAGCGACCCGGTCCGGCGGGCGAAGGACCCGGAAAATGTCCTCCTGTCACGCGGACCGCGCGTCCGTTTGGACGCCGAACTGATCCGCGACAGCGCCTTGGCGGCATCCGGTTTGCTCTCGTCGAAAATGTACGGTCCGAGTGTATTCCCGCCCCAACCGCCGGGGGTAACTTCCGAGGGCGCGTACGGTCCGCTGGCGTGGAATGTCAGCCAAGGCGAGGACCGCTACCGACGCGGCATGTACACGTTCGCGAAACGCACCGCTCCGTACGCGATGTTCACGACCTTCGACGCCGGTTCCGGAGAGGCGTGCCTTGCGCGGCGCGAGGTTTCCAACACGCCACTCCAGGCGTTGACCCTGCTCAACGACACGGTGTTTGTCGAGGCGGCACGGGCGCTGGGCAAGAGTGTTTCAACCCTCTCCGCCTCGGACCCCACCAAGGTCGACACACTGTACACGAGGGTTCTGGGACGCAAGCCCGATGCATCGGAGGCCGCTGCGGTAACGTCTTTCGTGGCCGATCGTCGCGCTGCGCTGGGCAACACGTCCGCCGCCGCCAAGGCGTTGGCCGAATCCGATTCCCCCGACACCATCGAGCAGGCCGCGTGGACACTGGCCGCGCGTGCCATACTCAATCTCGACGAGGCGATTGTCAAGCGATGAACCCCAACGAATTCTCTAATCCGGAAGTCAACCAAGCGATCGACCGCC
>CAZYBA010000489.1:0-2234 GCA_964646105.1 uncultured Armatimonadia bacterium | reverse complement strand
CCGCCGGTTTCTTCAAAGCACCCGGTGCCAGGATCATGATCATCTGGCGGCCTTCCACCAGAGGGGCGCGTTCGACATTGCCGACACCCTCCGCCTGGACTCCCGCGACAATCTTTTCGAGGTTGGCATGGGCGAACTCGGGGTGGGACAACTCGCGCGACTTGAAGCGGACTGTCACCTTCACCTTGTCGCCATCGCCGAGGAACTTGATGATGTTGCGGATCTTGATGTTGAGGTCGTGGTCGTCGGTGACCGGACGCAACGTGATCGCCTTCATCTCGGACTGGCGCTGCTTCTTGGCGTTTTCGCGATCCTTCTTGCCCTGCTCGTACTTGTACTTGCCGTAATCCATGATTCGGCAGACAGGGGGGACAGCCGTGGGCGCGACTTCGATCAAATCGAGGCCACGTTCGCGTGCGATGTCGAGGGCCTCGCGCGGGGACATGACCCCGAGTTGCTCGCCTTCGTCGTCGACAACGCGGACTTCGCGCACGCGGATGCGCTCGTTGACACGCGGGCCCATGTCCCGTTCGCGGAAAAAGCCCCGCGGATCCCGATTATTGATGCCTAGCCTCCTGAAGCGACGCGACAAACCGTGTTGAAGTCGCGCACGGGACACACGTTGCGTGTGTCTGCCAATGATATCCGATTATTCTACTCCCGGGCTCAGGGGGAGTCAAGCGACGGTGAATCGCCCGAGGGCGCGCAAGCGGGCCGCACGACGTTCCAACAGTTCGTCGACATCCAGGGTGGCAAGCTCGTCGAGGTGGGAACTCAACGCGTCCTTGACCGCCTCCGCCGCCGCCGACGGGTCCCGATGGGCCCCGCCCGAGGGCTCGTCGATCACCGCGTCGATCAAGCCGAGCTCCAACGCATCGTCCGCGGTGACCCGCATCGCCTTCGCCGCGTCCGCACCTTTGGTGCTGTCGCGGTAGAGGATCGACGCGCATCCTTCCGGAGCGATGACCGAATAAAAACTATGACGCAGCATCAGGACCCGGTCGCAGGCGGCGATTCCCAGAGCCCCGCCGCTCCCGCCTTCCCCGATCACCACGGCGACCGTGGGGGTCGGCAACACCGACATCTCCCGCAGGTTGTGGGCGATGGCCTCCGAGATGCCTCGCTCCTCCGACGGCACATTCGGGTCGGCGCCCGGGGTGTCGACAAAAGAAACCACCGGCCGGCCGCACCGTCCGGCGAGCTGCATCAGGCGCAACGCCTTGCGGTAGCCTTCCGGTTTCATATATCCGAAGTTGCGCTTTTGACGTTCCTTCAGATCCCGGCCCTTCTGCTGGCCGAGGACCATCACCGAACGTCCGGCCAGACGGGCCATGCCGCCCACCAACGCACCATCGTCACCGAACAACCGGTCGCCGTGCAACTCCAGGAAATCGTCGCATACGGCACCGATGTAGTCGAGACTGTACGGACGATCCTTGTGGCGCGCCAACAGGACATTGTCCCAGGCCGTCAGCCGAGAAAAAAAGCGTTGCACCAGCCGGCCCCGTTCCGATTGCATACGGTCGGCCTCAGTGGTCGCCGCAGCATTGTTTTCGCGTCGTGCCGCCTCCCGCAATTTTTCAATGTTGGCGTCGAATTCGGCGAGCGATGCCTCGAATTCCTGAACGTTCATCTCAGCCATGGAGGGTTTCCTCCTGGTGTGCGGCGAGGGTGGCGGTATCGGGAGTGGACTGGAGGAACACCAGCGCCCTGGCGATGGTGGACGGCAGATCGCGACGCAGAACAACCTTGTCAATCATCCCGTGCTCCCACGCGAACTCGGCGGTCCGATAGTTGGCCGGAACCTTGTGGGTCTGGGCCTGCGCGGCCACGCGCTCGCCCGACAACGCGACAGTCGCTCCCGGTTCGGCGAAGATCACATCGCCGAGGGACGCATAGGACGCGACTGCGCCGCCGGTGGACGGGTGGGTGAGAACCACGATGTACGGGACATTCGCCTTCGCGAGCTGCGCCACCGCCAAGCTTGTCTTGGCCATCTGCATCAGGCTGAAGAGGCCCTCCTGCATCCGGGCGCCGCCCGAAGCGCAGAAGGTCACCAACGCGGTGCGATCCGCGATGGCCTGGTCTGCGGCACGGCAGAACTTCTCCCCGAAGACAGATCCCATGGTGCCGGCCAGGCGCGCCCAGTGGAAATCCGAGATGGCCAGCACACAGGGACGTCCCGAAATCGTGGCCGTTCCGGTGACCAGGCCGTCGTTGCGGCCGGTGGCCCG
>CAZYBA010000488.1:0-2242 GCA_964646105.1 uncultured Armatimonadia bacterium | reverse complement strand
TATCGATGTCGTCAACGGCGGAGTTTTGTGGACATTCGATGCGCCAGCCACACCGCGCGGAATCAACTGCTCCACGCCGCTCTTCCAGGATGGATTGGTTTTCGCAGCGGCTGCCTATCAACATGGCGGTGCGCTCGGTCGGATCACGGTGGACAACGGCAAATTCGCAGCGGAACAGGTCTACTTCACGAAGGAGATGCGCAACCACCACGGTGGCATGGTCCTCGACGGCAAGTACCTCTACGGCTTTGACGAGTCCAATCTGACCTGCATGGAGTTTGCGACCGGCAAGGTCCTGTGGCAGAACCGCTCGGTTGGCAAGGGATCGGTTTCCGCAGTAGGTCGCCATCTGATTTGCCGTTCGGAACGTGGCCCGGTCGCATTGGTGGAAATGAACCCCGCCGAATACGTCGAGAAGGGACGATTCGAGCAGCCGGAACGCAGCGGCGCCCCATCCTGGCCCTACCCTGTTGTCGCGAACAACCGCTTGCTCCTGCGCGACCAGGACGTCCTGCTTTGCTACGATTTGTCGTCTAAGGGAGACAAGTAATGGCAGATTGGCCGCACTTCCGCGGAATCGACCGCACGGGAATTTCGAAGGAGACCGGACTTCCGGATCGACTGGCAACCGCGCCGCGCCGCCTCTGGTCCGCGAATGTCGGGGAAGGTTACTCGACCGTCTCCATCGCCGACGGTCTGGCGTTTGCACTTGGCAACCAAGGCGGAAACGACGTTCTTCAGGCGCTTGATGCCGCAAACGGAAAGGTCCGTTGGCAATACCGCTACCCGTGCGGCGCCGGCGATTATGGTGGCCCCCGCGCCACACCGGCGATTTCCGCAGGGAGGGTCCATTGGATCAGCCGCGAGGGTATGGCGTATTGCTTGTCCGCCAAGGACGGTTCGTTGGCTTGGAAGCTTCCTTTGGCCCGCGAGGTGCGTGCGGCGTTACCGAGTTGGGGCTTTGCCTCCTCGGCTACCGTGGTCGGCAACCGAGTGTTCTACAACGTCGGGTCGGCGGGAGTCGCAGTCGATGCCAAGACAGGCCGGGTGCTCTGGAGCAGTGGCTCGGGCCCGTCCGGCTACGCCACGCCGGTCCCCTTCACGAATTCGTCCAAGCCGGCGTTGGCGATTTTCGCGGGAACCGAACTGGTCGCGGTGGACCCGGCTACGGGTCGGCGCCTGTGGGCGTTCCCTTGGCAGACTTCGTACGATGTCAACGCCGCCGACCCCGTGGTTTCGGGTGATTCGATGTTCATCGCGTCCAATTACGGCAAGGGCGGGGCTCTCCTCAGATTCACCGGTGGACAGCCCAGCGTTGTTTGGCAAACCCGGGTGATGCGCAACCATTTCAATGCCTGTGTTCTGGTGGACGGTCATTTGTTTGGAAACGACGAGGGCCGCCTGCGCTGTCTTGACTGGCGGACGGGCGCGGATCGTTGGGAAATGCGGGGACTCGGCAAGGGCGGAGTCATCGCGGCGGCAGGCAAGTTGATCATTCTTACCGAGCGGGGCGAATTGGTACTCGCGTCGGCGACAGGCTCGGATTTCCGTGAGCTGGGACGGACTCAGATCATGGACGGCACCTGTTGGTCGCAGCCCAGTCTCAGCGGCGGACGGCTGTATTGCCGGAATCACGAGGGTACAGTGGCTTGTTTCGCCCTGGGCAAGGGTTAGACGGAATTCGAGGTACGGAAATCATGACAATGTCACGGTGGGCGGCCACGGCACTGGCCACGGCGATCCTCATGAGCGGATCGCTTTCGGCGCAAGCGCAAGTCAAGGGTTGGTTGCATTGGCGCGGTCCAGAACAATCGGGGGTTTCCCGTGAAACGGGGCTCATCGACACGGTTGCCCTGGGCGGCGTCAATCACCGTTTCACGATCGAACTGGCGGGTGGTGGAACCCCGGTGGTCGCGGGTAATCGCCTGTACGCGCTGGGTTACCGCGGAACGGGTCCGGACTTGCAGGAGGTGCTCCTGTGCGCCGATGCCAAGACCGGAAAGACCCTGTGGGAAAAGACATTCAACGACTACCTTTCCGACATTGTCTACGATCGCTACGCCATCGGCAGTCCCACGGTTGACGAGCAGACCGGCAATGTGTATGTCATGACATCGGCCGGGCTCTTCTCCTGCTATTCCGCGACGGGCAAACTGCAGTGGCAATCGTCCCTGATGGAAAGCCTGGGTCGTTTGACATTCACCAACGGCCGTACCGGGTCGCCGACGATCCTGGACGATCT
>CAZYBA010000487.1:429-2248 GCA_964646105.1 uncultured Armatimonadia bacterium | reverse complement strand
AGGTGGCGCGTCCGGTGGTCGAAAAAGGTCCCAATGAAATCACGCGGCAAAATTCCGATCTGGCGCAGATTGGACGCGCAGGAGGTTTGGCGTGCCTTGGTGCGCGCCGATGCGAATACGGGAAACAGGATCGCAGCGAGAATCGCGATGATGGCGATGACCACCAGAAGTTCGATCAAGGTGAACGCGGCATTGCGTCGTGGATTCATGGTGCCTCCCGGTGCCGAGGCACCCCGCTGAATTGGCGTCGCAATTGCCCTCGGCCGGCCGCTTTTCCTTCCGGATCCGGAAAAAAGAACAACCCGCCCGAGGAGCTCGGGCGGGTCGTCGTCCCAGCAGGGAGCGGACTAGAGGCCGGCTTCGTTGAGGAAGTGCAGCAGGTCGGCGACCCGGTTGGCATAGCCCCATTCGTTGTCGTACCAGCTGACCACCTTGCACATGTTGCCGACCGCGATGGTGTCGATGGCGGAGTAGATCGAGCTGTGCGGGTTGCCGCGCAGGTCGGAGCTGACCAAGGGCTCTTCGGTGTACTGGAGGATTCCGAGGAAGTTCTCGGTCTCGGAAGCCGCCTTCATGGTGGCGTTGATCTCGGCGACCGGGACATCGCGCAGCAGGGATGCGGTGAAGTCGACCACGGAGACGGTGGCGGTGGGAACACGGAACGCCATGCCCGTGAACTTGCCCTGAAGTTCGGGGATGACCAGACCGACCGCCTTGGCGGCGCCGGTGGCCGACGGGACAATGTTTTCGGCCGCCGCACGGGCGTCACGCAGGTCCTTGGCCGCGGTGTCGACCGTCCGCTGGGAGTTGGTGTAGGCATGGACCGTGGTCAGGAGGCCCTTGTCGATGCCGAAGTTCTCGTGCAGCACCTTGGCGACCGGCGCCAGGCCGTTGGTGGTGCAGGAAGCATTCGAGATGACATGGTGCTTGGCCGGGTCGTACATCTTGTTGTTGACGCCGAGAACCATGGTGAGGTCCTCGTTCTTGGCCGGGGCGGAAATGACCACCTTCTTGACCGATCCGCGGCGATGCGCGACCGCCTTGGTTGCGTCGGTGAAAAGACCGGTCGATTCCACGACAATGTCGACATTCTGGGACGACCAATCAATGGCACCGGGATCGCGCTCGGCGAATACCTTGACCGTCTGGCCGTCGACCACCAAATCGTTGCCCTCGTAGGCCACCGATCCGGCAAACGGACCGTAGTTGGTGTCGTACTTGAGAAGATGGGCGTTGGTGTGGGCGTCGGTCAGGTCGTTGAGCGCAACCACCTGCACCGCGCCGTGAAGGCCGTATTTCTCGAAAATGGCGCGGTAAGTCAACCGACCGATGCGCCCGAATCCGTTGATGCCAACTCGTACTGCCATGGCGTTCAAACCTCTTTGGTTAGGGTCGCGGGTGCGCCTGGTCGCCATTGTCCGGGACGATTCCGCCGTGGCAGAATACCGGCTTGGTCAATCCCCCGCAACCAAACCGGGTTTGGCGCCCCGCGACCGGACCGGCTCAGACCCTGAACCCGGCATCCTCGGCGACCGAGCGGACATGGTCGGCTGCCCGGGCGTATTCCGCGGCCGTCCGCAAATGCTCGAGCATCAACGGCAGGTCCGGGCCGAGTGGCTGCAAGGCTCCGAGCAAGGCGCGAAAATCCAGACACCCCTCCCCCGGCGCCACTTCGTCGAGGTGAACGGTCAAGTTGGCAGACAAGCGAATGTCCTTGACATGCACCGATTGGATCCAGGGGCCGAGCAGCCCCACCGATCGGCGTACCAAAGACGCGTTGTCGAAAACACAAGCGGGGCAATGGCGTTATGACATCGTC
>CAZYBA010000487.1:0-419 GCA_964646105.1 uncultured Armatimonadia bacterium | reverse complement strand
GAGTGCGGAAACATCCATGGCATCGTCTCGATCGTCCAGAATGTTCGCCGCGGCTGGACCGTGTCGATGATCCGGCGTACCAACTCGACAATTTGGTCGAAGGTTTCGGGCAGCAGGTCGAGGGGCGACGGCCCATCCCATTTCTCGCCGCGCGAGCCGGCGATATTGACACAACACCGGGCGCCGATGCGATCGGCCAGGTCGAGTTGGCGGCAGCAATGCGCAAACGCGTCGGCGGCGGTTTTCGGGTCGGGCGAAAGCGGATTGCTCCATGCCCCCACCTCCGCGATCACCAAGTCGTGTTCTTTCGCGGCGGTGGCGAACGATGCGGCAGTGGCATCGTCGACATCCGCCCCGACCGGGCAGTACACCGCCCGCCAACCGGCATCCACCGCCACCCGCGCCCACTGCTGCGGATC
>CAZYBA010000486.1:0-2250 GCA_964646105.1 uncultured Armatimonadia bacterium | reverse complement strand
CTTCCGCGCCCCAAGGATAATGGGTCCATGGACACCACACGGATCATCGGCGGTCGCGGACGCACGGGAATTGTCGACGATCATGCCATCAACCAGTGGGTACGTCAATGGACCGAAACGGTCTCGCCCGCTGGAAAACGCTTCCTGATCATCGTTCCGGACAGTACACGCTCAATCCCCCTCGGCGAAATCTTCCGTCCCCTGCATGATGCCTTGACAGGTGTGGCCCGTTCCATCGATGTCATGGTCGCCTTGGGCACCCATGCGCCGATGACCGACGACGCAATCTGCACACGACTCGGAATCGGCCGTACGGAGCGTACGGCGCGTTTTTCCGATGTGGGCTTCCACAACCATGCCTGGGACGACCCGGCGCAACTGATGCAAGTCGGCACCATTCCCGCTGAGCGGATCGCGTCACTGACCGGCGGTCTTTTCGCGATGGACGTTCCGGTGACAGTCAACCGCATGGTTCGGGACGTGGACCATATTGTCATCATAGGTCCGGTATTCCCTCACGAGGTGGTCGGCTTTTCCGGTGGGAACAAATATCTGTTCCCAGGCGTGTCCGGTCCGGAAGTGCTCAACTTTTTCCACTGGCTCGGCGCAGTCATAACCTGCCCGCGCATCATCGGTCGTCCGGACACTCCCGTCCGCGCAGTGATCAATGCGGCAGCTGCGATGATTCCTACTCCGACATCGGCGTTCTGCGCTGTAGTGGAAGGCGGCGAACTCGCCAGCCTGCACATCGGCAATCCGTTGAACGCGTGGAGATCCGCGGTCGACATCTCTGCGGCAACGCACATTCGGGAGCATGACCGTCCCTACCGGACGGTTATCGGTTGCGCCCCGGAAATGTACGATGAGATCTGGGTCGGGGGGAAGTGCATGTACAAACTGGAGAGCGTGGTCGCCGACGGAGGCGAACTGATCATCTACGCCCCCCATATCCACAAAGTGTCCCATGTGCACGGCGCAGCGATCGAACGTATCGGCTATCACGTCCGCGACTACTTCCTCAAGCAGTGGGACCGTTTTTCAGCCGAGCCTTGGGGCGTACTGGCGCATTCGACACATGTCCGCGGCGTGGGATCATTCGAGGACGGCGTGGAGCATCCCCGTATTCAGGTGACCTTGGCGACCGGTATCGACGCGGAAACCTGCGCGAGGATCGGGCTCGGCTACCGTGATCCGGCTATGATCGACCCGCAAACCTGGGCAGCCGATCCTGATTCCGACTGCCTGGTTGTCGAACACGCCGGCGAGATACTCCATCGCCTTACCCGTCCACCGCATTGGGCGCGCTGAGCCCGTGATCCGAGTTTGAGTGCGGGACGTTTGTACGGTTCGCGCCCACCCCGCACCGGTCGGGAATCTTCGTTGCCAGACCGGATGGGTTTTCGGCGTCCATGCTACTGAGCAGAAACGATCTCCGGGGAACTGCGGAGTTCGTTCCAAGTAGTTGACCACAGATCAAACACGCCGCGTTGACGACCAACCACCTATCGTGGCGGGGTTCCCTGGATCGTCGGCGAGCAGGTCGCGGTGGCCCTCGGCGACCTTGCGATAGGCTAAGGCAACCTGTTCGATTTCGTCGATACGGTCGTGTTTGAACCACGGGATGAAGAACGTCCGCGCGCCGAGTGCGTCGGACACGGGAAGTTTCGGGAGTCCGGGGGCTGGACGTTGTTCCGCAATTCGATCCAGACCGGGCCAGCCTTCCCGGAAAAGCGGATGGGTGTGCAGGGCACGGTTGGCCCCCGGAGAGCACGCCGCCCCCTCCGCGCGGACCGCCTGTGCAAATCGGGTCACCGACAATCCTTCCAACTCCTCGGGGACGTAATGCCCGTGCCCGGCATACCATCCCGCCATGTCGGAACCGCTCCCCGGTTCCACACGATGCGCCCGCAAGCCGGGAACCCCTTCGAGAAGGTCCCAGAATCGGTTCATCGCGGACCGGATTGCAGCGCAGCGGGAATCGTAGTGACGCAGTTGGACCCGACCGACTGCGGAACTCATCTGGTGCATCCGGTACTTGACTCCCCCGATCGGAAGCCCGGCGAACCGATTGAGATCAGGATCCGTCACTTGCTCCGGGGTGAAGCGCTCGTAGTGCCCGAACGCAGCAGCGCGTTCCCAAATCGTTTGGTTGTCGGTGACAAGCATGCCCCCTTCCCCCACCGCGAACGATTTCCCGGACATGAGCGACATCGCCCCGACGTCCCCGATGGTCCCCAATTTTCTACCCTT
>CAZYBA010000485.1:1482-2260 GCA_964646105.1 uncultured Armatimonadia bacterium | reverse complement strand
CCGTCCCCGACCGCAATCACGGTCTTGCCACCACGACGAATCGACCCCGGTCCGCTTGACACCAACTTCGGCATGACTGCGGCAACGGGCACCTCCGGTATCCCCGGCGGTACAGGGACGGCACCCTGCGATCCCCTACAATGAACGCATGAGCCGTTACCAATTGCCGCCGGAACCGATTGTCCGTGCGTTGGACACCCCCCCCGCCCCGGCGACCCTCCTCTCGCCCGACCGCTCCCGGCTCCTGCTGGTCGACTACGAACCGTACCCGCCGATCGCCCGGCTGGCCCGCCCGTACCTGAAGCTCGCCGGATTGCGCAGCGACCCGACCCGACCCGGTACCCGTCAACTCACCGCCTGCCGAACTCTGGCGCTGCTCGACATAGCAACCGGGGTCACCCGGATCGTCCGAGGATTGCCCGACAACGCCACGATCGATGCCCCGGCTTGGTCGCCCGACGGCAATCGGTTCGCGTTCCTGCGCGATCTGGACTCCGGCGGGATCGAACTCTGGATTGGCGACAGCCAAACCGCCCTCTGCCGACCGATTGCCGACATCCCGGTGGCAGACATGATCGCCGCCCCGATCCAGTGGCGTCGCGACAGCCGCCACATCATCGTCATGACGGTCCCGGACGGGATCGGAGCCCCACCCACGGCTCCGGCTGCGCCCGAAGGCCCGGTGGTGCAGGAATCCAGCGGCAAGTCCACCAAGGCACCCACCTACCAGGACCTTCTCGCCAGCCCGCACGACGACGCCCTGTTCGCTCATTTCGCC
>CAZYBA010000485.1:0-1472 GCA_964646105.1 uncultured Armatimonadia bacterium | reverse complement strand
GTCCAGCCGATGGTGGTCGACACCGATACCGACAGCGCCCGCCGTCTCGCCGAGCCAGGAATCCACGCCAGCCTCCGGCCGTCCCCGGACGAACGTTACCTACTGTCCGTCCGGCTGGTTCCGCCGTTCTCCTGGCGTGTTCCGTATTCGCATTTCGCCCGGGAAATCGCAATTCTCGACGCCGCCGACGGCAGCCTGGTTCGGCACATCGCCTCCTTGCCGGTCGCCGACGAAATCCCGCCGCACGGAGTCCCGACAGGTCCGCGCGCGCTGCAATGGCGTCCCCTGCATCCGGCACGCCTGCTGTGGGTGGAGGCCCTCGACGGCGGCGATCCGCTCGCCAAGGTCCCGCACCGCGACCGGGTCCTGCGTCTCGACATGGACAAACCGGATTCCGAACCCGAAGAGTGGTTCCGATTGGAACACCGCTTCTCCGGCTGGGACTGGCCCGACGACCCGACAGCCGCCCTAGTCACTCAATACGACCGGGATCGGCGCTGGCGAACCACATTTCTCCGTCCCGACCACGCCCACACCCCCTCCAAGGTGGTTTTCGACCTGTCGGTCAACGACGCGTACAACGACCCCGGGGCGTTTGTCACGCAATTGCGCCCGGACGGCCAACGCACCCTGCGTCAGGACGGCGATCAGGTCTGGATGGCCGGCCGTGGCGCTACCCCGGAAGGCGACCGTCCGTTCCTGGATGCGTTCGATCTGGGCAGCGGGGAACGAACCCGGGTCTTCACCTGCGGAGAAACCCACTTCGAATCGTTTGTGGGCTTCACGCCCGACCAATCCCTCTTGATCGCGCGCCAGAGCCGCACCGAACCGATGAACTTGTTTGTCCGCGGGGCAGACGGTGCCGAGCGGCGCCTCACCGAATTCCGAGATCCACACCCGGAAATCACCGGCATGCACAAGGAGCTGGTGCGTTACCAACGCGCCGACGGTGTCCCGCTCTCCGGCACCCTGTACCTTCCCGCCGGTTGGACCCCCGAATCCGGTGCCCGGCTCCCGTTGCTCTTCTGGGCATATCCCGAGGAATATTCCGACGCCGCCACGGCGGGGCAGGTGCGCGGGTCCGACCGGACATTCACCCGTCTTGCCGGAACATCCCCCTTGTGGTTTGTCGCGAACGGGTGGGCGGTCCTCGACGATGCGTCCGTTCCGGTGATCGGGGATCCGGAAACCATGAACGACACGTTCGCCGAGCAGATCACGGCGGCGGCCAAGGCGGCGATCGAGACACTCGACCAGCGCGGCATCGTCGACCCGAACCGAGTGGTCGCCGCCGGACACAGCTACGGAGCATTCATGACCGCCAACCTGCTGGCCGCCGCGCCCGGGCTGTTCGCCGCAGGCATCGCGCGCTCGGGAGCCTACAACCGGACCCTGACGCCGTTCGGATTCCAGAGTGAACGTCGCTCGTACTGGGAAGCCCCCGATGTCTACCACCGGCTGTCGCCGTTCAC
>CAZYBA010000484.1:0-2275 GCA_964646105.1 uncultured Armatimonadia bacterium | reverse complement strand
AAGGGGCGGCGCACCTTGGCATGGCCATCAAGCCACAACACCACCCCCATGCCGTTGTGCCGGCCATGGAACCTAGGCCGATGGAACGTCGGGGCGTCCAAAAAGTCGGTGGGCCCGATCCCGGTTCCGGCACTGTTCAATGTAGCCGAGTCGGCAAGCAGGACAGTCCGCGAGGGTTCGTCGACTCCGCCGAGCGAAATCGACGACAAGTGATCGAAGAACCGATCCTGCCAGCGGTCCGGCACACCGTTCGAAAGATACTTGTAGTTGTAGGCATACCCGGTGAACGTTCCCGGCACCGCACCCGGCGGCTGGAACGACGGACAGGCGACGATGGCCACCCCCTTCATGTACGGGAACAACAACCCCTCATTTGCGAGGCGTGCCCCGTTTGGAGCGAGACCGGTCCACCAGTACCGGATCATGTCGGTCCGCGGACCGGATACCGGGAACGCGCCGGTGCGGTACGGCACGATCAATTCGTCGTAGTCCTGCGAGTACATCAGGGACGCCATGCCGATTTGGCGCAGGTTGCTCAAGCAAACCGTCTGCCGGGCCTTGGCACGGGCTTGTGCGAAAACAGGAAACAAAATCGCGGCAAGGATCGCGATGATCGCGATAACCACCAACAGTTCGATCAAGGTGAAGGCGCGCGTGCGCATGGGAAATCCTCCCCGGAGCGGCGCGGCGGCCCCTCCGGCAACGTTGTGAAAGCAACGAAAGCAACCCGCGGGTGACGCGGATCAGGAGGACGCAGGAGGGCCGCGTTGCGGCACACTGTAGGGCTTCGATAGCGACAGCGGGGTTGGTCGTCGAAGACTTGGTTGCGTCTGGAACCGAAGCGAAGACAATACGACCGGTCGGGCCGGGGCAGCCGAGGCAATGCCAAATCCGGTCTCGACAAAGTCGCACAAGCCGCAGTGCGACTCGCCGCCCGCTGAAATCGCCCCACCGGGAGCATTCGGCCGATGGTGATGTCCAGACACCAACACGGCGAAGCCCACCTGCCACCCGACAAGGAGCAGGACCAGGGACGAAAACCATCGCCAGCGACGCAACATCGCCGACATTCTTGCACCAAAAGGGGTGTTTTCGCAATTGGATTGCATTAAAAAACCCGTAATGTCCGCACGTCGTTCCCAAGTTCGGTGCCCGTTCCGTTAGAATGCACCATGGCCGAACCGCGCCGCGGCATTCCTCCGGGATGGAAGTTCAACCCGCTCCAGATGGGCGCATTGCTCCATGACCCGGAAAAACTGCTCGCCCGCACCCGCGACCAACACGGAGATCCGTTTTCGGTCCGGGTTGCCGGGCAAGACCTTGTCCTCACGGCCACGCCCGACGGGGCCAAGGGGATCTTCGGCGCCGACCCGACCGTGTTCGCTGCCTACGGAGCCGAACTACTCGCGCCGTTCCTAGGCGAGCAATCGGTCCTCCTGCTCTCCGGCGCTCCCCACCGCGCCGAACGCCGGCTTCTGATGCCGCCGTTCCACGGCGAACGCATGCGGGCCTACGGCGACACCATCCGCGCGGCCGCCAGACGCACCCTCGAAACCCAGCTTCCGGTCGGGGCCACCGCCACCGCCCTGGACCTCGCGCAAGACACCACCTTGGAAGTGATTGTTCGCGCGGTGTTCGGGGTCGACCAAGCCGAACGAGTCTCGCATGTCCGCGCCGCGGTGGAGGCCAAGCTCAATGCCATCACCGGACAATTGGTCTTCTTCCCCGTCCTGCGGCGTTCGTTTTTCGGACTGGGCCCGTGGGCACGTTTCATGGCCTGCGAAAAGAACGCGCGCCGGCTGCTCCACGAGACCATCGAGTCCAAGCGGGACGGATCGCGCGGGGACGACATCCTCAGCCTGCTGCTCGATGCCCGCCACGAAGACGGCAGCCCGATGCCCGAGAGCGACATGGTCGACGAGTTGATGACACTGCTCTTCGCCGGCCACGAAACCACTGCGATAACGCTGGCCTGGGCACTGCACCTACTCCATACCCCCCAAGAGGTTCTCGAACGTCTGCTCAACGAACTGGCTGACATTGACGACGACACAGCGTCCGAAGACATCGCCAAGTTGCCGTGGCTCAGCGCGGTGGTGGACGAAACCCTGCGCATCCATCCAGTGGTACCCGTGGTGGGCAGAGTCCTGTTGCGCGATTTCATTGTCCGGGGGTGGGAGCTCCCGGCCCGCACCGCAGTCGGTGTTGCCATTTTGCTGCTCCATCGCGACCCGAGCATCTACCCTGAACCCTTCGCATTTCGTCCCGAACGTTT
>CAZYBA010000483.1:1367-2278 GCA_964646105.1 uncultured Armatimonadia bacterium | reverse complement strand
CCTGAGAGGGTGAGTTATCGCAAGCCGGGGGAATTCCGCGGCTTGTTTTTTTGCCATTCCTTGTGGCGACGGAAGAGGGGGCCGTTTCCTCGGATCACCCGCCAAACCGTAGATCAGGTTCTGGTCCGCTTGCGCGACCCGCCCTGCTGGCTACAATGGGTGTTCGCATGCGCCTCAAACGTCTCACCCTCCAGGGCTTCAAGACATTTGCCGACCGGACCGAAATCGAATTCGTTCCGGGAGTCACTTGCATTGTCGGGCCGAACGGATCGGGGAAGTCCAACCTTTTGGATGCGCTGGTGTGGTGCCTCGGCGACACCAAGGCATCCAGTGTCCGTGCGACCCGTGCTCAGGATGTCATTTTTGCCGGATCGGCCAAACGAAAGCCGATGGGGATGGCGGAGGTTTCGCTGACGGTCGAGAACGAGGACCGCTTCCTTCCCCTCGATTTCAACGAGGTCACGATTACGCGGCGGGTCTACCGCAACGGCGAGGGCGAGTATTTCATCAACAAGGCGGCATGTCGGTTGCGCGACATCACGGATCTTTTTCTGGACACCGGCGTAGGCAAGGGGGCCTATGCGATTGTCAACCAGAGCGAGATCGACGCGATTCTCTCAGCCCGCCCGGAGGACCGTCGCGAACTCTTCGAGGAAGCTGCGGGTATCAAGAAATACCGGGTGCGCAAGCGCGAGGCCCAGCGCAAGTTGGAAAACACGGAAACCAACCTGATCCGGGTTCGGGACATCCTCTCGGAACTCGACACGCAGGTGGAACCGTTGCGGCTGCAAAGTGAACTTGCCTTGCGTCATCGGGAACTGACCGAGCGCCTGCGCACCGTCGAGGTTGGGCAGCTGGCAGCGGATCACAAGCGTCTCAAGGACGAGATCAACGAATTGGCGTCGGGTGCG
>CAZYBA010000483.1:0-1357 GCA_964646105.1 uncultured Armatimonadia bacterium | reverse complement strand
AAGCCGTCTCCGAGGCAACGACCGCGGATGACGAACGGTCGGGGCTCGAGGCGGGTGCCGAGCAATTGGGCCTGCGCATCGCTGCCGCGGAAGAACGTCTCGAGGGCGCCCGCCTGCGGCAACAGACCGCAATGACCGAGTCCGAACGTCTTGAGAGCCGCATCGCACTTTCCGAACAGCGGATTGTCTCCTCGCGGGCGGCTTTGGAATCGTTGGAGCAGGATGTCGCGGTGGCGGTGGCGGAAGCCGAACGTTGCGACCTGGACGCTGTTGCCGCGGCAGCCGATTGGGAGATCGAGCGCGAAAAGGCGCAGGGGTTCGAATCCGGGCTGGCGGATCCCGCCGCCCGTCTGCGCGCCATCGAGGAATCGTTGGCCCAGGTGCAGGCGGCGATGGCCGGTCGTGAGGCGGACCTGCAGCAACTGGCCCGAACCTTGGAGAGACACCGTCTGGAGCAGGCCGCGCTTCGGGAAAGGATCGGACGTCGGCGCAGCGACCTCGACGAACTGGGGCTGCGTCGGGAGCGACGATCTGCGGAGATCGAAGCGGCGAAGTCGGATGTTCAGGCGCTGGCGGAGGCACGCGAGGCTGCGACTGCCGGCCACGTCGCCGCGGTTGCCGCGGTGCGGGAAACCCACGAGCCCGAGTTGGCGCGCCGGACGGCGGCGGTGCAGGATGCGTTGGACCAGCGCACCGCAACCGAACGCGAAGTGGCTTCCGCGGAATCGCGCCTAGCCGCGCTCGAGGAGACCGAAGCGGCGCTCGAGGGGTATTTCACCGGGGTGAAATCGGTGCTCGCGGCGGTCTCGGACGGGCAGATTCCCGGGCGTTTCCGACTGTTCGCCGATGCGATCAAGGTACCCGCGCACTTGGAAACGGCGATAGAAGTGGCGCTCGGTGCATCGCTTCAGGATGTCATCGCGGATTCCGAGCGATCGGCAAAGGGGGCGATCGACTGGCTTAATCGCAACCGCGCCGGCCGGGCGACGTTCCTCCCGCTGGACTCCCTCCGTGACCAACCGGTGCCGGACTCCCTGCGCATGGCGTCCCGCAAGCACGCCGGTGCCCTCGGATCGGCCGCCGATCTGGTGGAATGCGAGATGGTCGACGATCCCGCGGTTCGAATTCACCTGGCCAGGGTCCTGGTGGTTGAGGATCTGGACGCTGCCACACGGATTGCGCGCACGATCGAACGGGACTGGGCGCGAATTGTTACATTGACCGGTGAACTGGTGGTTCCGACCGGGGCAATCACGGGAGGACGCACCGGTCGCAGTGGCCCGAACCTGCTCGGCCGCAAGCGTGAGATTGCCGAGCTCGGCAAACTGGTCGGTCAATGCCGTCGCAAGATCGACCA
>CAZYBA010000482.1:0-2281 GCA_964646105.1 uncultured Armatimonadia bacterium | reverse complement strand
GGCGTCCACCATTCCCACCGACCAGTTTGCAACGTCGCGCAGGGTACGATCGGTGGAAACAAGGTCGTCCACGAGTTGCGCAGAAGAAAGCGCTAGTTGGTCATCGAGTAACCCTTGGCTCCGTTCGGATTCGAGGACTCTTCGAATCGTCTTCAGGTAGGATTCGGGGCGCCATTCGTCCTCAACCTTTTTGCCGGAGACATTGCCTGACGCCGCCTCCGCGCGGTCCAACAGACTCTGCAACAGCTTCAATGCCCGTGACGGATCCGAGGATTCGACTGAAATCCGGTGATTGCTTCCGTCTACGGCACTCTCGATCCGTATGCGAACGTCGCGGGAATTGTCGACCAATTCGCGCGGCGCCCATCGTCGGAGACGGTAAAGGCGAGACACCCACGCATCCGGGGCCCGCTCCGCGTTGTTCAAATCCGCAAATGTTTCCGGATTTAGCGCCAATTGCTCACGGGATTTCGAAAGGACGTCGCTTAGCAATTGCCGTCCTGGCGGGGCAAGTTCGGCGCACGAGACGGTCGCTGTCGCATACCATCGTAAATTTCCCAACGTCGCCGCGGCAACGAACAAACCCGCCAAGGCACAACCGACGACCGCTAACGCGACTGGCAGAGGACTACGGGAAATTCGTTCCGAAAGGCTTCGCATGTCCTACCCGTTGACCACCCGCAAATGATTCGCGGAAGTGCGTACGGTGCCTGCGAAAGCGTCGGGGAGGTCGTCGACATCGATCTCCTGCGCATCGTCGGAAGCCATGACACTCGCGTATTCCATGGCGTTTTGCAATTCGCGGATATTTCCGGGCCATCTATGGTTTACCAAAGTATCCAATGCCTCGGGCGTGATCGAGCCGATCGGACGGCGTCCGTTTTCACGGCACGCCTTCTCAAGGAAATAAATCGCCAGGTCGGGAATGTCAGCTGCGCGGTGGGCCAAGGAAGGCAAGTGAACCGGGACCACATTCAGTCGATAGTAAAGGTCCAACCGGAAAGTTCCCTCTTCCACCGCCCGCCAAAGATCTCGATTGGTGGCCGCGACCACGCGAACATCCACCTTGATCGGTTTGACTCCGCCGATTCGGCTGATCTCGCGCTCCTGCAACGCTCGGAGCAACTTGACTTGAGTGAGGTGCGGAATGTCACCGATTTCGTCGAGAAAGAGGGTGCCGCCCTCGGCCAATTCAAAACGTCCGGGCTTCGCTCCCGCCGCACCCGTGAAAGCGGACTTTTCGTGTCCGAACAACTCCGACTCGAGCAGCGTATCGGGCAAGGCGGCACAGGAAACCGCAACAAAGGGACCACGACGCCTGGGACTCGCCTCGTGCAACAACCGCGCCGCCACTTCCTTGCCGGTGCCGGATTCGCCGAGAAGCAGTACAGTCGCGCGATTGGACTTGCCTGCCCGGAGCAATCGGGCGATCATTTGCTCGGCCGCCGGACTCTTTCCAATCAAATCGCATCCCGGCAACTTGGGAAGGCGTCTTTCAATCGGTTTGGGCTTCTCGATCGAAGTCGTGCTCGGACTGTCGTCCGGAATTGCCTCCGGAACGATTTCCGATCGGAGCGCACGGGCGACCGTTTCCTTGACCTGATCGACGTCGAACGGCTTGGTCAAATAGTCGAATGCCCCCAGTTTGATAGCCTCGACGGCAGACCGGACAGTTCCGTGTCCCGATACCAAGATGGCCCGGGCGCCGGCGTGATGCTTGCGAACCGCTTCCAGTACCTGCAAACCGTTCAAATCGGGCATCAGGTAGTCGGTAACCAGCAGGTCGAGGCGACTCTCGGCACGAGCCTTTCTCACGGCGTCGCGGCCGCTGTCCGCGACAACAATCCGGTACCCTTCGCGCTCCAGAACCGCCGTCAATACGCGCCTCAGATTCGGCTCGTCGTCGACAACCAGCACAACAGGCGCTTCGGGGTTGATTTGAGTTTCCATTAGGGTTCTTCCATTGGAAACTTCGGCATCTTTCTCCCGGATCGTTAGTGCACGGGGAAGCAGATTTCGAAAGAAGCACCGCCGCCGGGGCGGTTGCTTGCGGCGACCGAACCACCGTGTGCCTCGATATCCTTGCGCATCTGCGCCAGCCCCAAACCTGTCCCCCGTGCCTTGGTGGTGAAAAACGGTTCGAAGATGCGCGGCAGAACGGTTTCCGGGATTCCCGGCCCATTGTCCTCAACGGTGATCCGCCAGAAATCCCCCTCGCGACCGAGGTTGATCCCCACCCACCCCTCGCCAAGGGAGTTTGACACCTGCCCGACCGCCTGGG
>CAZYBA010000481.1:968-2284 GCA_964646105.1 uncultured Armatimonadia bacterium | reverse complement strand
AGCAGCAACGCCACCAGAACCGCGGCAATGAATTTTCCCAATGCCTTGAACGGGTCGAGACCCTTTTCCGCCACGATCGATGTGACTATCCCGAAGACACCGTAAGGCACCACCGCCAAAACCCAATGGAGCAATGTCAGAAGGGTATCGAACGCCGTCTGGACCAGTTCGTCGACCGTGTGGATCCGACGTTGGCAGTGGGGACGCAACGCCACTCCGAACGCCACGGCAAGGAGGATGATCCCGATCACATTGTTTTCGACCAACGGAGCCCCGATCGCCTTGGGAACGTTGTCGACGAATTGGGTGAAGGGGTCGCCCTTGGGAGTCGGTGCCTTGTATCCCACCGATTCCATTGTCTCCAGAATCCGCCGCCGCTCCGGATCGGCCTCCTTGGAAGCCAAAGACGTCGTGGAGACCGGTGCCTTGAGGCTCGCTCCCCTTCCGGGCTTGATCACATTGGCGACCAGCAATCCAATGCCGATTGCAACGAGGGTGTTGATGAGGAGCAGCGACGCCAGCCGTGCGGCGGTGCGCCCTTTGATCTCGGTGCGCATCAACGCTTGCACAACCGCAATCAGGATCAGCGGCGGCGCCAGCATGCCCAGCGCCCGGAGAATCAACTTGGACGGTATCTCGAACCATTTCGAGACTTCCCCGTACCCCCCCAGATGGAGGAACAGACCAAGTCCCCCGCCGAGGACCAAGGCGATGACAATGCGTAGGTAAAGCGGCAGCGATCGCCGTGACGGTGCGGAATCTGGCATGCCCGGTGATTCGCGACCGGCGACAGTCGTTCCTGCGCCGGCACCGCGCCCGATACGGGTCAGTCGCCGTCCGGTGGGCTCTGGAACACGCGCTCTGCGCTGCGCCGGTGCCCTTCGAGTCCCTCGAACTCGGCGATGCGCATGGCGGCCGGAGCGAGGAGTCGGGCGCGCTCGCGGGTCAACGAGATCAACGAAGTCTTTCGCATGAAATCATCGGTGTTCAAGGGATTGGAATAACGGGCGGCGCCACCGGTGGGTAGGGTGTGGCAGGGCCCCGCGACATAATCCCCGTGGGCAGCGGTCGAGAACGGCCCGATGAGGATCGCCCCGGCGTTGCGGAACAGCACAAGGTTTTGCCAGGAATCCTGGATATCCAGATGAAGGTGTTCCGGAGCGTAGGAATTCATCAGTTCCGCGGCCGAAGCGAGATCAGGGACAACCAAAAGGTGGGCATTGTTTCGTAAGGATGCCCCAACGATTTCCCTTCGGGGGAGATCGGCGAGCTGTTTCTCGAGTTCCGCCAACACCGCCCGCGCGACGGACTCGGAA
>CAZYBA010000481.1:0-958 GCA_964646105.1 uncultured Armatimonadia bacterium | reverse complement strand
CGACCAGAGCACGGTTGTCCGGGTCGTGTTCGGTCTGGCAGATCCACTCCGCCGCAATCCCGCCGGGGTCGGCATGGTTGTCGCCGACAATTCCCACCTCGCTCGGGCCCGCCAGCATGTCGATTCCCACCACCCCGAAGACATGGCGTTTGGCCGCGTTGACATACGCATTCCCCGGTCCAACAATCTTGTCGACCGCCGGGACCGTTTCCGTACCGTAGGCCATGGCTGCGACGGCCTGGGCTCCCCCCATCGCAAACACCTGGTCGAAACCGGCAATCCGCGCCGCCGCCAGCGTCGCATCGGGCGGAAGACCCGTCTCCTCCGTCGGGGGTGTCGCCAAGATACGACGGCCAACGTCGGCGACCCGAGCGGGTATCCCCGCCATCAAGACTGTCGACGGATACGCGGCCCGCCCGCCCGGCACGTAAACGCCGACCGACTCCAGCGGAAGCAGGCGTTGACCCAGTATCTCCCCGGGAACCGTGGAATCGACCCAGGTGGTGCGCCGGTGCTGCGCATGGAACCTCTCGATCCGGACCGAGGCTTCCTGCAGAGCATCCCAGAGCCCGATCGCCCGAACCCGCTCCACAGCCGCCTCAATCGCCGTGGAAGGCACCTCGAGCGTCCGGGCGTCGGGAAAGTCCCAGCGGCGCGTGTACTCGAGGACCGAGCGATCCCCACCCTCGCGGACGGCGTCGCAAATCGCCACCACAGCGTCTCGAAGGTTGGTGTCCTCCTGCATCGAACGCGCTCGCAACGACCGAGCCCAAGACCGGATTTGCGCCGGGTCTGTCAATACTGTCGGTTGGATCCACTCACCCACAGATTCGTCACCTTCCCGCGATCTTCGCCGCCAACGCAAAAGTCCCGATCATTCCTGTCAGCATCCACGCGAACAATCCGCCGACGTAGGCCGGGATACCAAACGCCACACTGACGCCCCCCCCGATTCCGC
>CAZYBA010000480.1:0-2291 GCA_964646105.1 uncultured Armatimonadia bacterium | reverse complement strand
TGAAATCGGGAATGTTTGCGGTGGTCCCGGGACGCGCGACCCTCGAAGGGGATGCCGCGGGGTTGGTGATCGCAATGCCCGAATACTCGGGACTGTTCCAGATCGGCGGTCCCGTGGAAACCGTCGGGAGGCTGACCTATATCGACGGCTGTACGGATACGTTGCTGGTATGTCCCCCGCGACTCGGCGAGCCGTGCCTGAATCACCTCCACATTCCCGCCGCGACGTCACAGTCCCAGCATACCCATCCCACCGATCGGGTGGGCGTGATCGTCCGTGGCTCCGGTGTCTGCAGAACCCCCGATGGTTCCTGGCCACTGGCGCCAGGCATGGGTTGGCGAATCCCCGCGGGTTGCCGTCATTCATTCTTCACCGAGGCCGACTCACTGGACGTCATCGCCTGGCATCCCGACTCCGATTTCGGTCCCACGGATGAAGACCACCCCATGCGCAACCGGACTGTTTTATGATTCAAAACACACCCAACGCGAAATCAAGCGCAGCGGATATTCCGCTGGTGGAAACGTTGCAACGTGAACCTGGGCTGCCCGCCGTCCATGTCCGCCGTCCGCGTACGCTTCCACCCGACCGTGCGCTGCCACTGCGGTTGCGGATCGGTCCGAGGGACCCGCTCTGGGAAAACGCCGCACCGGGCGAACCCCTGTTCGACGTACGCACCGAAACTCAAGTCGCGAGTGAGATCCAGGCGGCGCTTTCAGACTTCATGGAACGCTACGCGGTAGACGGCAAACATCTGGACCTTCCCCCCGGTGTGGCGGGGCCGGCGCCGTCCGCCTCCGTCCGCTTGGTGGTGGAAATCACCGGATTGCGCAACAACAAGGGGGTCTGCGCCGTCACGGTGTTCCATTCCGCCGCCGGCTTTCCCGGGGACTCCCAGAAAGCTATCGGCAGCATGGTGGTCCCCATCCAGACCCAAGCCCCGCCCCATCGTGCGGTGTCGATTTTCGCGGACATTCCCCCGGGAATCTACGCGATCGGCCTTCTTCACGACGAAAATGCGAACGGAAAACTGGACACGTTCCTAGGCATCCCCCGCGAAGGATTCGGTTTCTCGGGTGGTGGTGTCGCACGAACCGGGCCTCCCAAGTTCGACGCCTGCCGATTTGTCGTGTCGGATTCCAGCCCGATTCGTCGTGTCGGGATCCCGACGACATACCTGACTCGCTAGGACGACAACGCGACAAATCCTTCCCGGAGCGCGCCTCGATCATTGTCGCCGGATATTGCTCGGATTCCGGTGTCGTCGAGTTTGAGTGCAACCCGGCCGCGGATCCCCGCCCCGGATTGCCTGGGAAAAGGTGCCGCGAATCGGACCGGTGCATCCCTGGCAGCCTGCTCGGGTGCAGGACACTGTGTGCGATGTCCCGAAACCAGATCCATGCACTGGACACCTGTTTTCGCCGCATTGGCTGTGTTGCAAAACACGGCCGCACCCGTTTCATTGTCGCCTTCGCAACTGGAGAAGGCTCTCGGGAGCCGCAACCAGCCGCGGGATCTGGTCTCTCAGATCAACCGGATGTGGAGTTCCGAGTCGCTCGCCAACGGCGCCCCGGTCAAGGTCGACGGGCGCACGGTTGCCTTCGCGATCGAGGTCTCCGAGGGAGATCCGGCACCGGTGGTCGCATCCGAGGACGGCAAATGGGAATTGCCCCTGCGCCAAGTCGGGCGAACACGGATCTGGGCGGGTGCCACGACAGTGCCCGACGGATTCGGCGCCCGTTGGTTCTACCGAATCGGGGAGAAGCGACGCGGTGGGGGCTAAATCGAATTGTACGATTTCCCCAAGGAAACCGCGGAGAATCCCGCGGTTCCCAAAGGAAAGCTGGTTCCGCAGACACCGTTCCGTAGCAAGGTCTTCGAGGGCACCACCCGCGATTGGTGGGTTTATGTACCGGCTCAGTACAGCGCGAAGGAACCCGCTTGTGTTCTGGTGGTTCAGGATGGGCAATGGTCGCGCGGTTACTGGCCGACGGTCCTCGACAACATGATCGCCGCCAAGCAGATTCCGGTAATGGTCGCGATCTTCCTGAAACCAGGCACGCGCGAACGCGACCTCGACAACCGATCCGTGGAGTATGACACCGTCTCCGATACGTATGCGCGCTTCATCATAGACGAGATACTGCCGGAAGCGGGGAAGCAATTCAACCTTCGCCAGGATGCCAAGGGCCGCATGATCACCGGGCTTTCGTCCGGGGGCATCTGTGCGTTCACGGTCGCTTGGCATCGCCCCGACGCCTTCCACAAGGTCTTGTCGTGGATCGGGAGTT
>CAZYBA010000479.1:1803-2291 GCA_964646105.1 uncultured Armatimonadia bacterium | reverse complement strand
CGATGCCAACGAGCGTTCGCCTTACTACGCACTGTCTCGGTTGGGGTCGATCGAGTCGTCGATGGGGTACCCGATACCAGATGCAAATATCCAAGATTGCCTCTACGACGCGAGTCTTAACTCCAAAGACGCGGCTGGCTTCGCATGGGACACCGATGCGGAGCCGGATGGCTACGCGGGGCCGGCCGGTGAGTTGCCCGATGGCCTGATCCGAACGTCGCGGCTGAATCGGTTTGTTCCTGCGCAGAATGAGTTTCCGCAGACCCGAGGCAAGCCCACGGCGTTCTCGTGCCAAACGGTGTTGCCAGCAAGTGATGACTTCCGGCGGTTGTCAGTTGGTTTCCAGTACGACGAGTCGGACCCGATTTACGACGACGCGGTTCCGGACGATGATTTGGTTTTCAACGCCGACAAGGCGGTTCCCGACGTGGACGATTGGTCCATCCGCCCTGTTCGGCCAGAGACGCCGGACACCGAGCGAGATGGTG
>CAZYBA010000479.1:0-1793 GCA_964646105.1 uncultured Armatimonadia bacterium | reverse complement strand
CACCGCGTTTTCGTGCCAAACGGTCTTGCAGCAAGCGGGCGCTGACTACCGGCGGTTGTCGGTTGGTTTCCAGTACGACGCTCCGCCAACGTCGAGCGTGGTTCAAATCTCCGACGCCGACAAGGCGGTCCCGAACGTGGATCGCTGGTCCATTCGCCCCGTTCGCCCCGAAACGCCGGACGACGAACGGGATGGTGTTGTTGGTGGCGGAGATGGAGTTCCGGATGTCTACCAATTCCCGGCACCGCTGAACTTCCCGTTGCAGATGGTCCAGCGGGATGGGGACTTCGAATCGCTTGCCGAGGTGCTTCAGGTGCAGGTCTGGGGCCCGGTGTGGGACCGGGTCGTGGGCGGGACCAAGTTCACGCTCGGGGAATTGCTGGCCTTGACACCCCGCGATGTCGCGGGCAACGCGGACCTTGCCGGGTGGATGATCAGTCCTGAGGCTGCGCCGCTGGTCGCCAATGATGCGAATGATCCGTTCACACCATGGGACCTCCTGCGTGTGGGTGGCTCGCCGAATCGGCTGTCGTTCCCCTTCGACCCGTCCCAGCGGGAGCGAGAGGACCAAACGCAACTGGATATCCGGTTCAATCGGCCGAGTCTTCCCAACATCGCCAGCGCCGACTATTTCCCCTTCAATCCACGGCTGCCAGCAGGGGTGTCGCTCCTGGATGCCTTCACGATCGATGGTCCGGGATCGGTGCCCTTCGGCAATGCTGTGGCGGCGGAGGACCGCTCGCCCCGTCTGGCGCGGGGGTTTGAAGGCGCGCTGACGCCCGGCCTGATCAACATCAACACGGCGCCGGTCGAAGTCATGCGATCGCTTCCCCACATGGGATCACTGGCGTACAACGAGGCCCACCCTCGGCGCGATGCTGTCGGTTCTGACGAGTCGGACGACCTCGCGGGCTTCGGTGCGGTCCAAAACAACTTCCCGTTCAGCCTTGCCGAGAACATAGCGACTCGTGGGCCGCGCGTTCGCGTGCCAGAGGCGATCGCCACCTATCGGGAGTCCAGGCCAATGGGCGGCAGCTCCATCCCCGCGTCGTCGTTTGCCGAGTACTGGGATCGCGGCCGGTTTGATGACGATGAGGTTGATCCGCAGTTCGGCTTCTATCCGGGCATGCGCCGTGGCCAAGGCATCATGTCGATCGGCGAACTCGCGCTGATGCACCGTGAGGCTGGCTCCGACCCTGGCACGACCACGCCGCTCTCATACCGACGCAGTTGGTCGGTGAACTATGCGGGGCGTGATCCCTTTGCGGCGACCCAAGACGGCTCGTTCCTAGGCTGGGGTTCTCTCCGATCCGATGGGCTTGATCGACTCGACGCGAAACTGTCCACGGATCGCCTGCCCACGGTCTTGCAGTACGACTTCGGCCCGGACAGCCTGCCGGACAGCAGTCGGGACTACGCGTTCCCCAACAACGTCGAGGAACCCTTCGTCGCGCAGGCGGATCATGCCGCCGGCGATGCCGAGGAGACGAGTCTTCTGCTGACGGGCATTGCCAATCTGGTCACGACCCGCAGCGATGTCTTCACGGTCTACCTTCGGGTTCGGGCCTTCACCCAGAACCCAGTGACTGGGCTCTGGGATGCGACCGATCGCGAAAACGTGATCGAGGACACCCGCTACGTCATGCTGGTTGACCGATCGCAGGTCAACCGGCCGGGCGATGCACCGCGCATCCTGTATGTCGAGCGCATCGATGATTGACGGTTCCGTTCCGTTCCAGCACATCCAGGCCCAGTCCCTCGTCACGCTCATCCGCTGGCAGGGCTGGGTCCTT
>CAZYBA010000478.1:0-2299 GCA_964646105.1 uncultured Armatimonadia bacterium | reverse complement strand
AGACGGATACCATGCTACGGCCACGCCAGTGCTTTGTTCCTTGGGGACAGGCACGCAAAGCCCGTTCATGAACCAGGGTTCGGACGTGGACTTTATCGTTCGCGACTGGATATCGGGTGCCCTCTCGCGCAATCTGATCGGCACGGGCGGGGCGCTGGGCACCAATGCGTCGGGATTCCTGTACGGACGTCGTGGCAAGCGCCAGACGTCATTTTTGACCTTCGAATGCGCGAACCGCAATTCGGCGCGGGTGACGTCGCAGACCGGGCAGTCCAGCACGCATGCGGATTTGGTGTTCACGCTTGCCGGCGACTCGATCACCAAGATCAGTTACCAGAATTTCGGGGCGGCCGGCTCGCGGACCCGCAATCCTGTCAGTTCGTTCACCGCGCCGGCCACCAACGCGTTGGTGGATATCGACGCCGAATCGGGCCAGGTTGTCACGGTGCTTCCCTACACGTCGAACCGGGGCATATCGGGTGCTCCTGCGGTTTCGATGGAGAACGGCAAGCGTGTCTTCCGCGGCAATTTCACGGCGGTGTACGGTCCGGACGGTAAGAACCTGGCCGGAGACGGTGCGCGTGAGGTGCGCGTGGATGTGGAGACCGACACGGTTACGGTCATACGGTGAAACGGGCACGGACTGCAGCCGGGATTTGCCGGCGCGCACAGTAATTCGAAAACGGGCGGCTTTTGAGATGACATCCAAGCAATATCGATCTACGGTTCGTGGAATGGGACTTCGGTCCTTGAGCATCGGCAGCGTCGCCCGTTCGGTCGCCCGCAAGCGGGTTCGTCCAGGTTCGACGGCGGTGGCCGGGATGCTCTCGCTTGGCGTTGCGGTGATCGCCGGCTGCGGAGGGTCGTCGGTCGTTCCCGGAGGCGGTGAGGCGTCGATGGACTTCGGCGGTATCACGACCCGTGTCGCCGGGACAGTACAGCCTCCGGTGACCTCGGGCGACAGCGATGTTGTGGTGACCGGTGTGGCGGGAGGCAATTTCACCGCAATTCGCCTGCTATCCACCGCTCCCCCATCCGACACCGGCAAAATCTTGTTCAAATCCCAGCATCAAATCGGCTTGATGAACGCCGACGGTACCGGAATGACTGCCATTCCGCTGGGCGAATTGAACCCGACAAATCCGCGCATCACCAAGGACGGCACCCGGGTTGTTTTTTCCGCGCCATCGGACGGCGCCGACAGGGAAATTTATGCGGTGGACACCGATGGCGGCAACCTGATTCGGCTGACCAACAATTCGGTGGACGACGACTGGCCTTGCTGGTCGCCAGACAGCAGCCGGATCGCCTATGCGACCATGCGCGACGGCAATTGGGAAATCTACACGATGGACACGAGCGGCAATTGGCCCTTCCGGGTGACCAACGACCCTGGTGAAGACCGCATGCCGGATTGGTGTCCCGACGGGACCCGGATTGCGTTTGTCTCGAATCGGTCGGTCTTAGATTCCAGTTTCACCAAGGTTTATGCGACGTCGACGACCGGCACGAATCTGACGTTGATGTCCCGGATCAACGCGTACCACGAGATGCCGCGATGGTCTCACGACGGAAACCGGATCGCCATGCCGTGGACGTACTCCAATGGGTTCAAAGTCATTAGCGGCATCGACTGTGCGACGAAAACAGGCCAGGAGAGTCCACCCTATATCGGAGACTACACGGGTGACGCGTCGTACATCGGTCCGGGTATCTGGTCGCCAGATGGTTCGCGGATGGCGTTTCTGCGCGATTTCAGCGACGGGAAACCTTCGGGAATTTACACGGCCAACTTCATCGGCGCTGGCGAAAAGCCGCTCGCCGCGGGAAACGATGGGCTGTTCGCGTATGTTTACGACTGGATACGCGATCCGCTCAGCGATGTCATGATCGGTACGGGCGGGATTCTGGGAACCAATGCGTCGGGTTTCCTCTATGCCCGAACCGGCCCCAAGGCGACTTCATTGCTGACATTCGAATGTTCGAACCGCAATTCGGCGCGTGTGACAACCCAGACCAGCCACGCGAGCGAGTTGTCCGATGTGGTCTTTACGTTGTCGGGCGATTTGATCACCAAGATCAATTACATCAATCTCGGCGACGCGATCCCCAAGCCCAAGCTCGCGGTGGGGTTCACCATTGCGAACGCCACCAATGCGTTGGTGGATGTGGATGCCCGGACCGGTCAAGTGGTTGCCGTGATCCCTTATACGTCGAACCGGGGGATATCGGGTTCTCCTGCGATTTCGATGGAGAACGGCAAGCGTGTCTTCCGCGGCAATTTCACGGCGGTGTACGG
>CAZYBA010000477.1:0-2303 GCA_964646105.1 uncultured Armatimonadia bacterium | reverse complement strand
GGCTCGATTGGTCGACCGACAGTCAAAATGTCGTTTTCGCGATGGGCGGCATCGCGAACTGGAACCTGGGAACCAACGCGGTCACCATGCTGCTCAGTGCCGGAGACCTCGACGGCTGCCGGTACCTGCCGGTCTACCCCGACACGGTCCCGCCGTCGACCACCGTCTCCTTCTCCCCGACCGCCAATGCCGCAGGTTGGCACAATGCGAATGTCACTGCGACGTTCACGGCGTCGGATCCGTCCCCGGGAACCGGTGTCAAGCAGGTACGCAGCACGGTGAACGCCGGACCGGAACAGGTTGACTCGGGCGCATCCGGGACACGAACCCTCTCCAGCGAGGGGATCCTATCCCTTGCTTACTGGTCATTGGACTATCGGGACAATGTCGAGACTACCAAGACCGCCACGGTCAAGATCGACAAGACCGCCCCGACGCTGAGCAATTCCCGGTCCGGATCGGTCCTGACCCTCGGGGCCACCGACACGCTCTCCGGGGTGGCTTGGGTGAAATACAAGCTCGACAACGGCGCGGAGCAGACCTACTCCGGTCCGATCACCGTGCCGTCGACCGTCTACAATGTCACTTTCCGTGCGCAGGACATCGCCGGCAACACCACTTCGCCCCAGACCATTCCGATCAAGTCGTATGTCAAGCGGTTTACGTTGACCCCGGGCACCACGGCGTATGCCGGGGCCAGTGTGTTGGCCAAGGTCGAGCTGGCGTCCGCGGCTCCGACGGGCGGGATTACGGTGAACCTGACATCGAGCCATCCGTCGATCCTGCCATTGCCTGCCTCGTTGACAGTCCCGGCCGGGGCGCTCTCGGCAAGCACCACGGTCGTGCTCGGGCCGGTCGCCTCTGCCACCAGTGTCCGCGCCGATGCGACCGAGAACACCTGGACCGCATCGGCAGGGTTGGTGGTCTTGGTGCCGCAGCCCAAGAGCCTGACGTTTGCCCCGTCCATCATCACCGGAGGTGCGAGCGGCATCGCAACGGTCACCCTGATGGCCAAGGCACCGGCGGGCGGTCAGGTGGTGACATTGATGTCGTTCGACCCGGGAGTCACGGTCCCCGCGAGCGTGACGATCCCCGCCGGGGTGCTTTCCGCCAAATTCACCGTCGCCACGACCGTGGTCACCGCGGACAAGGCGGCGCTGATCACGGCGGCATCGGGCGGAACAACGGTCGCGAATTCGATGACCGTGCGTCCGATCGCCCCGCGCTCGGTGACCGTCACTCCGTCGTCGGTCAAGGGCGGCGCTTCGACGCTCGGCAAGGTCACGCTCACCCGCCCTGCGCCCGCGGGCGGGTTGGTGGTGACCTTGTCGTCGTCAAACAGTGCGGCGAACGTCGGTCCGTCGGTAACCGTCCCCGCCGGAGCCACGTCGCAGACGTTCCCGGTCACGACGACTCCGGTGACCGCCATCACCGTTGTCGGAATATCGGCCAGCGCGGGGGGAGTGACTGCGACGGGCACAGTGACGGTGCTGCCGTGACCCTTCTCGAACACTGCACAACAAGGTTCCGGGCCATCGACAAGGGGTAGTTCCACGGAACCACCCCACTCGGGATCCGCCGGAAGGCAAAGATTTGAATCCAATTCGCACAATGTTTGCGGCACGATGGCACGGGAATTGCCATCGCCGTCACTGATACCGGTTGCTCGGAAGCGGCTTCGATCCCGGGACTATTGAGGGACTCCACCATGACAAGGATGCGGAAACACCCGCTTGCACTGCGAGCCAGGTTGGCGCGAAACAGAATTGCGCTGTGGATCGCGTGCATTGTAATCTCGGTATTCGGAAGGATGGCAGACGCGCAGACCTACTATCGTGTCGGCGATATGTCGGTCAATTTCACCTTCAGTTACCCCGGCTACATGGTTTGGGACAACTCCGGAAACTTGGTGCTGACCGACTTGCGCAACATCCGGACCATCACCCCCACCGGAACCTTGCTCAAGACGTTCACGATTCCGGGCGGTCAATGGTACAACCCCGAGGAAACCGACGTTGATTCCAACGGCGATATCTATGTCACCGATCCTACGGGAGGTTGTGTCCAGCGCTACAGCACCGACGGAGTGCACCTGGGCGCGATTGGCTCGGGACTCTCCAGTCCATCCGGGGTCGAAATCACGCAATCGGGTTTTGTGGTGATCGCCCAATGGTCGGGAAATCGGGTGGACGTTTACGACAAATCGGGAAACTGGATTAGGAACCTGGGTACCGGTGGCTCCGGCCCAACCGACTTTATCCAGCCACATGGAGTCGCCGAGGATTCGGCAGGAAACTTGTACA
>CAZYBA010000476.1:0-2318 GCA_964646105.1 uncultured Armatimonadia bacterium | reverse complement strand
GGCACGCTGGCGCGCCCTCGACAATCGTGCGAGGGCGCCGTCGAAGTCGGAACGAGAAGGATGTCGACTCGGACCGGATCGGTGCCACGGGCGCGTCGGGCGGCGGAACCCAGGTCTTTCTCTTGGCTGCGATTGACCCGCGGGTCAAGGTTTCGGTGCCTGTGAACATGGTGTCGTCGGTCATGCAGGGAGGCTGTATATGTGAAAATGCTCCGGGCTTGCGTGTGGGCACCGACAACCCCGAGATTGCGGCGTTGTTCGCGCCGAAGCCGCAGCTCCTGATCGCCTGCACCGGCGATTGGACCCGCAATGTCCCCACCGACGAGGGTCCGGCGGTGCGTCGTGTCTACGATCTCTACGGAGCCGGCGACAAACTCAAGGCGCTTCAGTTCAATTACCAGCACAATTACAACAAGCCATCCCGTGAGGCAATGACGGCATTCTTCAAGGAGTGGCTGATGGGCAAGGCGGGGGAAGTCTCGGAACTTCCCGTGTCCATCGATCCTGCCCGGTTGACGGTGCGCCGGCCGGCGGGGATTGATCAAGAAGGCGTTCACGCATGGTTGCGTCGTGACGGCGATGCGGCCGCGGCGCGCGGTTGGACCGAAAAATCCCGCAGCCGTAGGGAGGAACGCCGCACCTGGCTTGCGTTGTCGCTGGCCGTCGATGTTCCGGCTTCCCTGCGCAACCGCGGAAGCGGCCGAACCGTGTTGGTTGTGGGAACCGATGGAGATCCGCGTGTAGGGCGTTTGGTGCAAGTGGCACAGGCGCGTGGGGAACGGGTTCGCTTGGTGACACTGCCGGCGGTGTCTTCCGACCAAACTGCGCTGTGGAAGGATTTCCATGCCACCTACAACCGGACTCTGGTGGGAGACCGCGTGCAGTCGGTCTTGGATGCGGTCACGGAAGAACGGCGTTCCGGGACCGCGAGGGTGGATTTGGTGGGGGTCGGCGAGGCAGGGGCCTGGTGCCTGATGGCCAAGGCAGTGGCCCCAAAACTGGGAATTGTTGGTCTGTCGGCCGATCTCGACAATCTGCCTGTGTCCGACGACCGCAGGATGGTGGAACGACTCTACGCCCCTGCATTGCGTCGGTTGGGCGACCTGCGCACCGCGTTGCTTCTGGCGGCTCCGGGACCGCTTGTTCTCCACAACGGTGGAAACAGTGCCCCGTGGGACGCTGCGCTTCGCTCGTCGGGTGCCCGTTGGGAGTCGGGGGAAGTGGATCCGACATTCCAATTGGAGCGCTTGGCAGCCGGATAGTCTGGAGTGGTGCCCTGTCGGGAAGCTTGGGACAGCCGCGGAAACGACAGGGAGTTTGCTCACCCACTGCACTGAAGGCTCGGCTGGACAGAAACAAAAGCCTCCCGGGTGAATCTTCACCCGGGAGGTCGTTTGCATTCGACACGGGATCGTACCCGGAGTCGGATCGACCAGGTCAGGTGACGACCGGGACCGCATCCAGATGCGCTTCAAAGACACGGATATCGCGCGAGCCCGATGGTCCGATCCGGACAACCGGCCCGTTTTGACCGTTGGCAACTGCAAGACGCGTCCGGGAACCGAGCGGCGTCACTGCTTTCACCAGGGTTTGAAGACCAGTCAATTCGATTTCGGCGCGGTTTTGTTCGAAGCAGTGGAGGTACAGGACATGTTTCCCGCGGATTTCCTTGCGGGTGACCCTGCCCCAGGGAAGTGGTTTCGGGAACGGACTGGCCTGGGTACCGTAGATGGAATTGCCATTGCGTCGCATCCACGTACCCATTTCCTGAAGTCTCTGGACCGAAGCGGAGGGGATTTCCCCGTTGCCGTCCGGGCCGACATTCAGGAGATAATTGCCCCCTTTGCTGGCGATATCGATCAGATTGCGCAGCAGGAGGTCGGTTGACTTCCAATTGCTGTCATCTTTCTTGAAGCCCCAGGTGTCGTTCATGGTCATACACGACTCCCAATCGACACCGGGTAGTCCGCTGGGGGGGATTTCCTGTTCCGGGGTTCCAAAGTCGCCGGCGTATTGGTCGCCGATGGTCAGTCCTTGCATCCCGTTGCGGCCCTTGTCGACACGATTGTTGATCAGAATGTCGCGTTGCAACGAGCGGACGTAATTGTAGAGATCCTTGCCGTGGGCGTGGGTCCAGGTCGGCTCCCATTCACCATCGAACCAGAGTACTCCCAGCGGTCCGTACCGGGTGACCAGTTCGCGGATTTGCGACTTCATATAGGCGATGTAACGGTTGAAATCGGCGCCGGAGGTGGATCGCTGGTCCCACGAGCGTCGGGGAAGGTAATCCGGATGGTGCCAGTCCATGATGGAGTGGT
>CAZYBA010000475.1:0-2325 GCA_964646105.1 uncultured Armatimonadia bacterium | reverse complement strand
GCTTGGTGCAGACCATCCTTTCGCAGCACACGTCGGACACGAACTGCGAACGTGCGTTCGACAATCTGCGGCGCCGGTTTCCCGAGGGCTGGGACGCGGTGCGGACCGCGCCTGTGTCGGAGGTGGCGGACGCTATCCGTTGCGGGGGGTTGGCCGATGTGAAGGCCGGGCGGATCCAGAGTGTCTTGGAAACGTTGCGGGGGCGCACGGGGGCGACGGATTTGTCGGTGCTCGACGCGATGTCGCTCGACGACGCGACGGAGTTCCTGGTGTCGCTGCCTGGGGTGGGACCGAAGACTGCGGCATGCGTGCTGAGGTTTTGCCTGGGTCGGCCGCGGCTTCCGGTGGACACCCATGTGTTTCGGGTGAGCCATCGTTTGGGATTGATCGACGAGAAGATCGGGGAAGCGAAGGCGCACGCGGCGCTCGAGGCGTTGCTCGACCCTGCGGACATCTACACGTTCCACGTCCAGCTGATTCGCCACGGTAGGCGTGTGTGCACTGCACGGGGGCCGCGTTGTTCCGAGTGTTGCTTGGCGGCGGAGTGCAAGACCGGACGTAAGAAAGGAAAATCGTCGGCCGAATCGAAAACGTCGGGTTGACGATGCGTGCGTCGCTGGTTACACTGGTATCCGTGGTGTCTTTGTCTTTGTCCGCCCAAGGTAAGACGTCGGGGTTGCGCCTCGATCGCAACAGCCTGGCGCCGACGGCGCGATTCGTGCTGACCATGACAACGTCCCCGAAAGCGGGAGGCAAGGACGTTCGGACGTTTCGGGTGGAATTGAGCGGCAAGCGAGCGCGCGTCGAGTTGTCGGACAAGTCGACGGGCGATGTTTGCTACTTGGTGAACGACCGGGGGACATTCCTTTGGATACCGTCCACCAAGTCTGCCCAGAAGATGGATTTGGCCGGCGGGATCGAGCAAGCGCTCGGTTTGGCGTTCGCTCAGGCGACGTCGGCGATGGACGGTGCGACAAAGTCGGGCAAGGCGGTGGTTTCGGGCCAACCAACGGAGGTCTACAGGAACGAACGCCAAGGCACGACGATATATATGGGTACGGGTGCGGGTTTTCGTTTGCCGGTGAAGGTCGAGACTGTGAACTCCGTGGGTCGGCAGACCCTGTTGGCGTCGTCGATCAAGCTGGGCGGAACCATTCCCGCCACGCGTTTTGCGTTGCCCAAGGGAACGCAGGTGCTGGAAGGTTCGGGGGCTCCGGGTTCGACGCCCGGAATCAAGTGAAGGAAGCAATGCAGATGATCAGGACCGTGACAGGTATGTCGATGCTGGGCTTGGCCACCGCCTTGGTGGTCCCGGTCGGTGCCGCGATGGCGCAGGTGCCGTTCAAGGTGAGCCGTCCTCAGGATGGCGCCCGGGTGCGTGAAGTGGTCAAGATCCAGATGTCGCGCGCTGCGCTCGAGGGAGTGAAGTACCTGTCGTTGTCCGTGGACGGCAAGTTCCGCGCGGGCATCGGGGTGCCGGATCGTCAAACCGACTCGAAGGGCAAGCCCAAGGTCATCAGCAACGAGCTGGTGTACTCCGACGACAAATCGGTTGCGTTGTTGTGGAACACCAAGGCATTGGTTGCCAATCCCGAGGATCCGTCGATTCTGGAGGGGGTCGAGGACGGTCCCCACACGCTGGAGATTCAGGCCTACGATGCGGCGAACCGGCCGGTGGGCAAGGAATCGTTGACGGTCGAGGTGGAGAATCGCGGAGGCTTGCGTGCTCCGGTGGACGGCGTCCTGCTGGCCTATCGATTCCAATTGGGCGAGGAAACCCACTACCAGCAAAAGACCGATGTCGAATTCATCGGCGACCGCAAGGCGCCGTCGCTGTTGGAATCGGGTCGTCGTGGCGCCAACGGGTTCGCGTCGCAAGGCCGCGGCCAAGGGGGCGGCTTCGGCGGCGGGATGATGGGCGGCATGGGCGGACCCGGTGGAATGATGGGTGGAATGCCCGGCATGGGCGGCTCCGGCGGCATGCGCGGACCCGGAGGTCGGCCCGGCGGAATGCCCGGAATGGGCGGACCCGGCGGGATGCCCGGCATGGGCGGTTCCGGCGGAATGCGCGGCCCCGGCGGACGTCCCGGCGGGATGATGGGCGGCATGGGTTCCCCCGGCGGAATGATGGGCGGAATGCCCGGAATGGGTGGACCCGGCGGAATGATGGGCGGCAGCCCGATGGGCGGATTCGGCAGCATGGGCGGTGGGGCGCAGAGCAACGTCGCGAAGGAGGCCGATCGCAAGAAGGCCGCCGGCGCGGGCGAGGTCTCCGAGGCGGCAAAGAAGCTCCGCGACACGGAGCCGCTCGTCCGGCTCGAGGGC
>CAZYBA010000474.1:0-2343 GCA_964646105.1 uncultured Armatimonadia bacterium | reverse complement strand
CATTTTGGCAACGGGCACTGAGCAAACTGTGTTGGGTCCGGGGTAGTTCCGGGGGATTGGGTCCGGGGATTGAAATGCTGGTCTTGGTTCCGGGGAATGAATTCCCCGTCTTGATGGCCTCGTCCCTCGGCCGACCATCCTCCGGACGAGTTGATGTTGCGCTGCGCGCCTCTTTTTCCGGGCACTGAAGTGCCCGGCCCGCCGGAAGCCCGTCTTCGACGGGACCGCGTTGGCGTGAGCGGGTGGGGCGAGTCGGGGTTGGGTTTGTGGAAAACGCGATTGTCAGCGCCTCTTTTTCCCGACACTGAAGTGCCCGTCCCATGGCCTCGTCCCTCGGCCGACCGTCTTCGACGGGACCGCGGTGGTGCAAGCGGGTGGGGCGAGCCGATTTGAACTGTCTCCGGGGCGTTTTTTTGGGCCTGGTTGGCGTACGGAAGACGCTTGTTTTGGTGGGCGTTGTCTGCAGTTTATTCATCGTCGTTTTGCGTGAGAATAGGAGGGTTTGAAGTTTGCACGCTACCCACCCACCCCCCGCCCACCCACCCGGGGGTACAGGCGAATCGTTGATTTCGCCAGCGTTTTGCACAAAGATCATGCAACCTGGGTAGGAACCCGAACCCCGGCCGCCCCCGATCCAACCCCAACCCGGAACTCCGGCACTTTGCCGAATCCCGGCGCGTCGCCTACGATGACATTCGTGAAAAAATTCGTGCTTGCCGCCGCCGCCATGGCCCTCGGAACCCTTTTCTCGTCAACCGCCCGGGCCGACTCCGACACCCAGTCGTGGATGCTCTTCACCGCGATGGGGCGCTTCACCCCCAAGGTGCGCTGGTACACCGAATTCCAGCCCCGCTTCAGCTTGGTCGACCATGGCGCCTACGAACGGGTTCTGGTCCGAGGTGCGGTAGGCTGGCAAGCCAGCAAGAAGTGGTCGTTTTGGCAGGGAATCGCCGAAACCCCGCTCCAACGCCCCACCCAGCGCGGCGAAGTGCGCTGGTTCCAGCAGTTCCTGTACGAGGACCGCTTCGGGGCGTTCCGGGTCACCGGTCGAACGCGCTTCGAACAACGCGATATCGCGGGCACCGATTCTCAGTCCCATCGGTTCCGCACCCAACTGCGGGTTGCCAAACCGCTCGACGACATCGGGCTGGTTCAAGCGGTGGCCTACGACGAAGTGTTTTGGAACCTGAACACGGTGACATCCGGTCCTGCCGCCGGTTTCGACCGCAATCGGATTTTCCTCGGGGTGAACCGCCGCATCGGGCCGGGAATGCGCCTGGAAACCGGATGGCTGCACGAGGACGCTCCGCGCCGCGGCGGTGGGGGACGTCGTATCGACGCGATTGTCACCCAGTTGCATTTCGATTTGTGACATCGACCTGGGATCGTCGAGGGACTTCACGATGGGCAAGATTCTGTACTCGAGCGAGTGGAGCGCGGCGGCACGGGCGGCGGCGGCCAAGGAAACCCGCAAGGATGGCAAACCCGCCAACGCGCCTGTGGTGTCGTCCCGACCCGCGGTTCCCGACGACGGCGTGGTGCGGGTGGGTCGCGAAACCCAGGGGCGCAAGGGCGGAGGAGTTACCGTAGTCACCGGAATCCCGCTGTCGGGCGATCCGCTCACCGCGTTCGCCAAGGAACTCAAGGCCAAACTCGGAACCGGGGGGACGTTGAAGGACGGAGTTCTGGAACTGCAGGGCGATGTCCGCGACAAGGTGGTGGGGTTGTTGTCGGCCCGTGGCTGGACTGTCAAACGCGTCGGCGGCTGACGGCGACGGATGAAGGCGGCGACATCCGACCCAACAGGGCGGCGGGCGGGGTGAGCCGGGGTTGGGTTTGGGGACGACGCGATGATGACAGCGCTTCGCATTCCGGGCACGCTGATCTCCGGGCACTGAAGTACCCGTCCCGTGGCCTCGTTCCTCGGCCGCCCGTCTTCGACGGGACCATGGAAACATGGCAGGCCGGTTGTTTCCAGCTGGAATTTGGGGAAAACACCATCGATGGTCGCCGAACACAGGGGTGCCGGGCTCTTTTCCTCGGGCACCATGGCCGATGGCTGTCAGTCGGGGGATTCATCCCCCGGAGAGGAAGGCCTCGTTTCTCGGCCGCCCGTTTTCGACGATTATCGTTGGTGGAAGCGGGTGCGGTGTGCAGGGACCGTTTCCTCGGACACGATGGCCGAAGGCCGTCAGACGGGGGATGAATCCCCCGGCTCAATGGTCCCGTCCAATGTCCGCCCATCTTCGACCGGACCGCGGTGTGAATAGTCGGTGCGGTGTGCCTCGGGGGAGTGGGGACGACGAAGCCCGAATGCAGCCGGGGCGCTCGAATTGTCACCCA
>CAZYBA010000473.1:0-2374 GCA_964646105.1 uncultured Armatimonadia bacterium | reverse complement strand
TGTGTGGTGTTGGAAACCAATACGGTGCCGGGCATGACCCGGACATCGTTGCTGCCCAAGTCCGCGGCGGCGGCGGGCATCGGTTTTGCAGAATTGTTGACCAAATTGATTTCCTCGGCGGTGGACGCGTGAATTCCGAGTTGCAGCAGCGTTCCGAAGCCCGGCGCATGCCGGAAGGAGCGGCCCCGAAACGTCGCTCGGTCGGGGGGCGGCGCAATCGCCGCCGTATGGACCTGCGTCCGTTGCTGCTGGTTGTCTCGCTCGGGATTCTGGCGCTGACCTGTGGTTTGGCGGCGCGCTTGTCTCCTCGTTTTGTGATCCGCGAGGATACGGTTCGTGTACGCGGTGTATCGCCCGATTTGGCGTTGCGGGTTCGCGCGATTGCCGGCTTGCCCGGGACCAATTGGGTGACATTGCCTGTCGATGCCGTTCGGATGCGTGTTGCCTCCTTGCCTCAGATAGGTGCCGTCTCCTTGCGGCGCCGTTGGCCAAACCGTGTCGAACTTGTTGCGGTGCCCCGGACCACCTGGGGGGCGTTGCAGGCTCGGGATGGCCGATGGTTTCGGGTGGATAGATCCTTGGTGCCATTCGGGGTTTTGGACGGTCCACTGGACGGTCAGCCACAGGTGGTCTTTCGGACACGCGGTGCGGAGACCGTCGTATTCGGCAATCCAGTCGGGGTTCCTGCCGAGGTGGAGCCCGTGGTTCATTGCTGGAACTGGGCACGTCGCCATCCCGAATTTTCGCTCGCCCGAATCGTTCTTGACCGGGAGGGTGCGATGTGTTTGAATGGGAACGGTGGGGTGGTTGTCTATCTGGGCACACCCGAGCGCCTCGACACCAAATTGGAAGCCTTGGCCCGCATTCTGGAAGAGCGTCCGGACTGGTCGGACGCCCGCAACGTGGCCTACATCAATTTGGTATCCGACTCCGCGCCGGCCGTCATGCCTCGTCGCTGACCTGATCCTCCCCGGTGCACGATGAGTGTCTTTTCGTCTTCCATTCGCCATCGGCCCTGGCTGGGCCAGGTTTCGGTACTGGCCGTCCTCATGGGGGGGCTGCTTGCGTTGTCCCTGAAGACCCAGGACCGCATCCGTACCGAGCAGATACCCAATATGTTGCCTTCCCGCCTCGCGCGTGCCTACGCCGAGCTGCGTGAGGACAACACGGATCTGAGGCGGCAGGTCGCCGAGATCACCAAGCGCCTCCAGAAATACCAGCAGGAAGCCGGGTCGGAGTCCGAACGTTCGCAGTTGCTGGCGGAGGATCTGCGCAAGGCCAATGTGTTGGCGGGCATCACTCCTGTAACGGGTCCCGGGGTTGTCGTGACATTGCGGGATTCGGACCGCGCCAAGAACAAGCCTTCAGACATTTCCGACGCGGACTGGGGCGAGATCAGCAAGGAGTTTTACATACACGACCGAGATATCCGGGATGTGGTGAACGAACTCAAGGCGGCCGGCGCGGAGGCGGTCTCGGTCAACGACCAGCGCATCACCACGACGTCCCCGATACGGTGTGTGGGTCCGGTTGTATTGGTCAACAATGTCCCCACGGCCGGCTCTCCGGTGCGGATCATGGCTGTGGGCGACCCGGATGCGTTGTTGTCGGGCTTGCTGATGGCGAAGGGGGTTCTGGACGGATTCAAGATGGTGGATCCGGCGATGGTTCAAGTTGACAAGGTGGAAAACATGACACTCCCGGCCTACGCCGGGGCCACGCGTTTGCGCTTTGCGAAGGTGGCTACGGAATCGAAAGCGGACGAGGCGCAGCGCAAATCCGAACAAGCGGCGCAGGGGGCGGATTCCGCGATGGCGGGCAACGTTGCCCCGCGTCCCCAGACCGACGCACCGGAGCGCCAACCATGAATTCGGGAGCCGTGTTTCCGATTGTGGCCGGGATCGCCGGATTTCTGGTCGTGTATCTCTCGAAGGTGACGGTTCCACCGGGATACGCCCCGTACCTGAGTTTGGCGGCGCTGGCGGGTCTCGATGCGGTTTTCGGAGGGATCCGCAGCGGAATGGAAGGCAAGTTCAGCGACAACATCTTCCTGTCGGGATTCCTGATCAACACCATCTTGTCGGCGTTTTTGGCGTGGCTCGGAGACCGGATCGGTGTGGATTTGTTCTTGGCGGCGGTGGTGCTATTGGGCGGGCGCGTCTTCCTGAACTTGTCGTTGGTCCGCCGGTTCTGGCTGGTCCAGTGGCAAGCCTCACGCAAAAAGGACGCCTGACCGTGTCGGGCGAATGGATTGCGGTTTTAGATCCGGGTACCGCCCAGATTCGTGTCGCCTTGTACCGACTGGGACGCAACGGACGTCCCGGAGAGATCCATCTCGGCCAGGTGCCTTCTCACGGGATTCGGCGCGGAATTG
>CAZYBA010000472.1:0-2392 GCA_964646105.1 uncultured Armatimonadia bacterium | reverse complement strand
GAAGGTCTCCTGGACCGGCACGTCCAGCCCGCTCAATCATCCCCGCATGCCGATCGGCGCGGTGAACGGCTTCGATTTGTATGTTCGCCAATCCGGCGGTACCTGGCGTTACCACACCAGTTTCCGCAGCCGCACCGTTGCCTTGCAATCCACGTTGACATTGGAAAAGGGTTTGCGGGAGTACCGTCTCCACCTGCCGCTGGCCAACGGAACACTTTCCCTGCTGATGGCGTCCACCGACAGTTCCCCGCTGCTCCCGCTCGCGCTGCGGCCTTTGGAGCGGCGACGTCCCATTGTCGCCTGCGGCGGAAGCGTGACCATGGGCGACTGTGTCTCGCGACCGGGCATGACCTGGGTGGCCAAACTGGGTCGCGAACTCAACCGACCGATCCGCAATCTCGGGTTTCCCGGGAACGGCGGTTTCGATCCGTCGGTGGCGACCTGGGCCGCCGCGGCCGATCCGTATGCGGTGGTGGCCGACTTCCTGTCGGAACCGGGCGCGGCCGGTGCCAACGACCTGGAGAACCGGATGATCGCCTGGGTGCAGCGATTCCGCACCGTACGTCCGGTCACGCCGATCCTTTTCCTCGGCCAGCCGCGGTCGCTGGTCGGTGACGGACCGACGTCCGGCACCCAGCGGTGCGATGCGGTCCTCGACTGGCTGCGCCGCCAGGGAGTCCCCGGTCTGGTTTCGGTCCCGGGAATTGTCTGGGACACCGCCAGCGGCGAGGGGAGCGTGGACGGGTATCGCCTCAACGACCTGGGCATGATGCAGACGGCGGAATTGCTCGCCGATGTCATTCGTCAACTGGGCTGATCCGAACCAGGTTCTCCTTTCACGGGCGACAACGGGCCGGTGCTCTGGCACCCGCCGTCATTCTCCAGCAGCGCGCGATCGAGAAAGTCATTCGAGGCGATCACCGCTGGGCCGGACACGCTCCCCCCGCGTCTCAGGACAATTCGTGACCGAGACGCAGGGTTGCGGGGAGGTTGTCGGCGTGACAATTGGCGTGGACGCGTGTTGAATGGCGGCAAGATGATCTTTCAGCAAGAGTGGGTGGATGCGCGTTCATTGACCATCGACGGCCAAGGTTGGAACGATCCCGCGAACCCGTGGGCTCGGTTGCCCTCTGCTGCCAAAGGGGTGGTCCGCGACGCGGTGTGGGATTTGTCGCGGCACAGCGCCGGGATCGCGGTCCGTTTCCGAACCCAAGGCGGCCCGCTGGCGGTGCGCTGGACCCTCGGGTCCGATGCGCTGGAAATGCCGCATATGCCGGCCACCGGGGTCAGCGGCATCGATGTCTACACCCGCGACAGCAAAGGTGTCTGGCGCTTTGTCGACAACCTGCCCCCGAAGAAAAAGCAGTCGCAGGGCAATGTCAATCTCCCGCGCAAGGGGCCGGTGGAAGTCATGCTCTACTTGCCGCTGTACAACGCGGCACTATCCGTGGAGGTCGCCTGCCCGGGTGGGCCGCCGCCGATCCCGGCTCCACCCCGCCCCGCCGGCCACGACCGACCGTGGGTGGTCTACGGAACTTCGATCGCCCAGGGCGGGTGCGCGTCACGACCCGGCATGGCCTGGCCCACCATCCTGGCCCGACGCATAGATCGCCCTGCCATCAACCTCGGGTTCTCGGGAAACGGCAAACTGGATCCGGAAATGGGTCCGCTTCTGGCCGAACTCGACCCGGTAGTCTACGTTGTCGACTGCCTGCACAACTGTGGGTCGCTGGGAAGGTCCGAGATCGAGCAACGTCTGTCCGGTCTGGTCGATGCCATCCGTGCCCGACGCACGGCCCCGATAGTTTTCGTGGGAAAATCGGCAATCGACAACTTGGTGGCGGTGGACGAACGATCTCATTGGCAGGAAACGGTCGTGGAACGATTGCGCGCACGAGGAACCCGCGACCTGTTTGTGGTGCCCGGAAAGGCGCTCAACGGCACGGACGGGGACGCGACCGTGGACGGCGTGCATCCCAACGATCTCGGAATGCTGCGTCACGCCGAGGCATTGGAACCGTTGGTACGGCGTTTGGCGGAAGGGGGACGTTGAATTGAAGGCAGGAACAATCGGACGTCGAAGGTTGCTGGGCGGAATTGTGGCGACGGGATTGATCGGGGGGACATTGGGCTGTTCCGGGTCCCGCTCGGCGACTTACGAGCTCGAGGCCGGACGCGACCGTTGGCTGGCCAATCGGCCGCTGAAATACCGTTATGAAATCGAACTCGCCGGCTTCCGGCCCGCGAATCGGTACCAAGTGGAAGTGGATGTCCTCGCGGAGCGCAGCACGGTGACGGTGCTGGAGGGGTTCGAACCGGGCGAAACATCGGAATGGGACTCGATCGACGCGCTGTTCGCCACCGTGCAGGCCAGCTTTGGCCGCATCGACCT
>CAZYBA010000471.1:0-2401 GCA_964646105.1 uncultured Armatimonadia bacterium | reverse complement strand
GGTCCCGGTCGAAGTGAATGCCGGCACGGTTGTTTTCTTCAACGGCTACCTGTTGCACCGGTCCCTCAAAAACCGCTCCAACATCCACAGGCGTGTCTTGGTCAACCACTACATGAACGCATGGAGCCTGCTGCCTTGGTCCATTGAAGAAGGCGAATACCCGGCCATCGCCGATCGTCGCTGCATTGTCCCGGTCGCCGGCAACGACCCCTACGCGTGGAAAGGCGTCCAAACCCCGCCCAACTCCGTCTGGCTGCGGAAATCAAATTCCGTGATCGAGGCGGAGGAACTTCGCCGCAACGCATCCCCCCAGGCACCCGAGCCCGGCCACGACAACCGTTGATCGCCCACGGGACGCGACGCTGTGTCATCGTCGTTCCCATGCCCTCGGATGTGAATGGCAACTCGTCGCCGCCAAGGTCGGGGCTAACCCATGTCAACCGCGAAACCCGGTCGGATTACTTTGCGGCAACTGGAGGGGCGGTCGGTTTCTGACGACGTTCCAAGTACAACAGGGTCCCCAGCGCGGTCGCGAGGGGCAACACAACGGCGGTCGCCATAGGAAAAACTCCCGCCAAACCGCACAACAGCACCGCCTCCCACCAACGTCGATCCGGGGGCCAGAGAATCTCACGGAAGACACGCGCGAAGCGCACACCATGACGATTCGCGCACACTCCGGCTCCCGCCGCGACCGCACACCAACCGGAACAGAACACGACCGCGATCGGGGCCAGCCACGGCATCCACGCGCCGGCCAACGCCGAGCCGAGGGTCAGTACGGCCGAAACACAAACCCGAACCACACTGTCGAGCAGCCATCCCCCGAACCCCGTCCGTACCGCAACACTCTCACCATCGCGTAAGAACTCAATGCGGGCCGCCACCGGCTCGTGAATCGCCTCCGCAAACACACTGGCCAGCAGGACAAAAACAAACTGGAAAACCGCGACCCAAAGTCCCAGCGCGAGGAATCGGCCCACAATCTCCCATTCTCCGAACCACGCCTCCAATACCGGTGCGATCGCCAGCCAACCGAGAATTCCGAGCACCATGTAGGCGATCAACCCGAGGACGGTGGGCAGCCAAAACAACCGGCGCAAAACCGGGTCCGAACGCCACAGCGACAGGAACTGCGCGATGAGCATGGTTTCAGGTCTCGGCAGGCAACGATTGCCCGGTGATCCGCTCGTACGCCTCGACCTACTTGGACGCGGTGCCTTCGATGATCTCAATCGGCAGCGGCGGCGGAGGCGACTGCTTGTTCCAATCGTCAAGCGACTCCAGGTAGTCGCGCAGGAACTGCTTGTCGAACGAGGGTTGGGCCCCGCCCGTTGCGTACAACGATTCCGGCCAAAATCGACTCGAGTCGGGCGTCAACGCTTCGTCGATCAGGATCAATTCACCCGCCGTATCGACTCCAAACTCGAACTTGGTATCTGCGAGCAGAATTCCCCGGCCGGCAGTCAACTCCGATGCAAACCGGTACAGCGCCCGCGAAATGGCTTCGACGGGCTTGTAACGGTCGCCCAGAACAACCATCGACTCCGTCGGTGTCATCGGCATGTCGTGACCGATGGTTGCCTTGGTGCTGGGAGTGAAGATGGGTTCCGGAAGCTTCGACGACTCGGACAGCCCCGGAGGGAGGATATGCCCCCAAAGTTCCCCGCCGGTGCGCCGGTATTCTTTCCAAGCGGATCCGCTCAGGTAGCCCCGCACCACGGCTTCCACAGGCAGCGGTTTGGCCTTTCGGCACAGAGTGGACCGTCCGGAAAGCCACGGTTCCCAAGTTCCCCCGGCCGCCTCCACCGCCGCTCGAATCACGTCGGTAGACGTGGAGACAACATGGTTGGGAACTATGTCCGCCGTTTTCGTGAACCACCAGGACGACAACGCGGTCAGGATCCGCCCCTTGCCGGGAATTCCCTCGGCCATCACGACATCGAATGCTGAGATCCGATCGGTTGCGACCATCAGCAGGCGGTCGCCACCAAGCGCATACATATCCCGCACTTTTCCGGACCTGGGTTCCGGCAATCCGGCGATGCGGGTTGAAGTTACCGCACCATCTCCGTCAATCATCACCAATTCAACAACCTTCCCATGATCGCGTCGTCTGTCAACGGTCCGTAGTCACGCGAGTCTTCGCTGCCTTCCAAATTGTCACCCAAGACATAAATGCCACCGCGGACATTGGTGGGGCAGGAGGGGTAGCCCTCCGGAAACAGGAGTTCGCGATCCATGGATTCCCCGAGCACCGTCAGCGTCTTTGGCCAGATTGCCGGTCCAGCCTTCGGATGAATCCATGCAATTCGCTTCACCACAATCGTTTCGCCAACTCCGCGCACACGGACCCGCGCTGCCACGATATCCCCCGGACGAAGCGGACGCAGCCAACGGA
>CAZYBA010000470.1:0-2430 GCA_964646105.1 uncultured Armatimonadia bacterium | reverse complement strand
CCCCTTTTTCCACGCCAATGCCATCAGCGCGGCACCGAGAATCGGGGAAATCGCCAGCGCAAGCCAGGCTCCCTGAGGTCCCATGCCCCAGGCCCGCACCAACGCCAGCACCAATGCGAGACGAAGGCCGGTCGTTGCAAACGTGATGGTCCGTGGCGAACGCGTGTCCCCTGCCCCGTTCAGCGCGCCCGCCAAAACCAAGAAGACCGCGGCGATGGGTTCCGTATAGACCACCGTCCGCAGATACGCAATCGTCTGCGCCCGCGAGATCTGCGAAATCGCGTCGGCATTGGGAAAGAAGAAGCCCGCCAGCTCCGGAGCAAACCAGGCGAACAGCAAACCGGCGATTCCCATGGTGGCCATCCCCTGAACCACCGCGATCCGCACGGCTCCACGCGCCCGTTCGGTGTTGCCCGCACCGAGATTCTGGCTGACGAAGGCCGACGCCGCACCGGCGTAGGCGTTGCCCGGCAGCAGCGCCAGTGACTCGAGAAGAAAACCGATTCCGTACGCGGCCACCACGGCATTGCCGTCCGCCGTGCGCAACAGCAGCGCGTGGATGCCCAGGACCGCGCCTGTCGCCACCAACTGGCGCACCACAGCGGGACTTCCGATCTGGTACAAACGGCGCAGCCATGCGAGACGCGGGGTCCAATCCCCTCCGACGAGGCCGCAGAGTCGCGTCCGCGCGAAGCCGCTCACGAAAAGCGCCACCGCGAGTGTTTGGGAAACGCACAACGCCACGCCGCCCCCAGCGATTCCCATCGGCGGAACTCCCAGCCATCCGAAAATGAAGATCGGATCCAGCGTCACATTGGACAGCACCGCGGCGACCACCACCCACAGCGCACGCTTGGTTTCCCCCAACACACCGTACAGGCCGTTGCACAACGCCAGCAAGAAGAGGCTTGGCAACGAAAGCAAGGTCCAACGCAAGTAAACGATGCCGCTGTCGAGGGCCGGTCCGGTGAGTCCGAGGCCAGAGAGCACCGGGGACGCGAGAGCTGCCAGAATCGCCGCGCAGGGGACGCTCAGGATCAACGCGAGAACCATCGCCTGCCGGGCCGCGTCACGCGCCTCGTCGTACCGACCTGCGCCGACCGAGCGTCCCACAATGGCCGCAGCTCCCACCGAAACGCCGATCAAGATCGTGATCAGCCCCGCCTTGATCTCGTTGACAGTCGCGACCGCCGCCAGTGCCGACGTCCCCAGACGTCCGAGGAAAAACCGGTCTGCGAAACTGTTGCCCATCATCAACAACGTCGCGCCGACGGTCGGAAGGGCAATCCGCAGGACCGCCGTTTTCAAATCTCCAGTGAGGATCGGGGAGGGACGCGGCGGCATAGCGGCAGATTGGACAACGGGAAAGCGGTCCCCTGCCCGCTCATCACAGCAGGAAATGCAACGCACCGGGGACGACGAACCAACCGAAGTTAACGGCGGGTCAGGATCACGACAAACAGTCCGAGGAAGGCGATTCCGGCAAGGACCCAGATCAACGGATTGTCATAGGTTCCCAGGAATTGTTGGACAAATATTCCCAAGGCCAACAACAAGCCCAGGATCAAGCCTATCCGCGCCGCCGACGACGGATTACCACGCGGGTTGAGGGCGCGGGCGGCAAGGTAGATCAGGAAGGGTACTCCGATCAAGGAAAGAACCCAACCGACCACCACCACCAACCACTTGTCGAGCAGGCTTTCAACCTTGAAGTTCCAGAAGTCGCTCGGTTTTCCGGGCCAACGGGTCTCGCCCAAGTCGGTGGCGACCACGAAATAGCCTTTGTGGTCTCCTTTTTCAAAACCGTTGACCTGCCATGTAATGGTCGCGCCTTCCGGGTCCGACGGCGACCCCACAATCGATTGATGTTCGATCGGGATCGCCCCCGCACGCGACTCGTCGTGGAAGGTCGCCTTGAGGATGTCGTCGCCTTTGGGGTCTCGGTACTGGAGACGCAGCAAGTAGGTGCCGTTGTCACGGTAGGTGGTGCGCAACGCGGTGCTGTCGACCGGACGCAATTCGGTCTGGGTGTATGCAGGGATGGCAGGTCCCCAGCAACACACCGACCACGCCAACCACAATCGGATCCAATTACGCATCCACGCCTCCCCCGCGTCCCGCACGCGTCAACACCAAACGGTACCGTGTTTCACGGGGCATCACGCCGTCCTCCCCGTCGACAACCACTCGAATCTCATCGTGGTCGCGAAGAGACTGCCCGTGCTCGACGCCCAAGCCGTTGAGTTGAACGCGCACACCCTCGGCAGGCTTGACGATCAACTCCAATCGTCTCCCACGCATCCGGATACTCCCGACCGTCGCGCGTGTGCCCGCGATCGGAACCGCGTCCCGGTTTGCGAAGCCGGCTTCCCCACCGAGTCGTATTTCCCTGCCGGGTGACAACGAAAACTCGGGGTCGGCCAAACCTCC
>CAZYBA010000469.1:1185-2434 GCA_964646105.1 uncultured Armatimonadia bacterium | reverse complement strand
CCTCGCGCCGTCGGAGACACTGCCTCGAGATATGCGGCGGGATCCACCCGGCCTCACGACTTCCGGCGGCTGCAGGTTGGTCGCCCGTGAAATCCCCTTGGAACCAACTCCGGTTCACCCTCCACCTTCTCTACTCGCCGGCGGGACTGTACTCGCTGGTGAACTCCTGAGGAAGTTCGACCGGCGCGGTACGCGTGGCCGCCAACGTGTCGGCCAGCGCGGAAATCCGGCGACGGACCCGACCGATCAACTGAGGTTCCGTCATCCGCGGGGCCGCCTCGACCGACAACGCTGCAAACGATGGGTACCGTTCACGAAAGCGGGCAGCAAATTGGTTGCGGGCCGCTCCTGGCCCCAGCACAACCAGCAAATCGGCACGCCGGACCTGATCCACCACACGGTCGTAAAAGTGGGACAGTTGGAGTTCCAATCCGCGCTGATGGGACTCGTCCCCCGGAACTCCGCGCTGCGATTCCATCGTCCCGAAGATTCCCGATTCAATCTGTTCGATCGATTCACCGCCGGGCAGCAAAGACACCACCAGCGCCTCGCGGCGATCGATCCACAATCCGATCCGTCTCTCCATTGCACGATACCTCTGCCCAACAGTCTGGCCCCCGGGGTTACACAGTCCATCCCCTGCTGGACAGATCGCCCTTGACCTTGCGCGGGGGTGCCTCATACAATTCGCCCATGGAAACCTTCACACGACGATCCTTGCTCGGCGGCGCCGCCGCCGCGATTGCCGGAGCCGCCCTCGCCGACGGTGAACGCTACCTCCCCGGAGCCCCGCCGGTCCGTTACCCCGAACCCGACGTTGTCGTGCTCGACAAACGATTCGAAAAGTACAAAATCGGCAACACCACCATCAAGCGCCTCTACACCGGAATGCAGTGGGGAGAAGGATGCGCGTGGCACGGCGCCGGCAAGTTTCTGATCTGGTCGGATATCCCCAACAATGTCCACCACCGCTGGCTTGACGAGGACGGTCATGTCACCGTCTACCGGAACCCCTCCCACAACACCAACGGCAACACATTCGACTACCAAGGCCGTCAGATCGCATGCCAGCATGGCACCCGCCGAGTGGTTCGCTACGAATACGACGGCACCGAAACCGTCCTTGCCGACAAGTTCGAAGGAAAGCGATTCAACGCCCCGAACGACGCGGTCGTGCATCCCGACGGCGGGATTTGGTTCACCGACCCGGGCTACGGTTCCATGGGCAATTACGAAGGGTACAAAGGCC
>CAZYBA010000469.1:0-1175 GCA_964646105.1 uncultured Armatimonadia bacterium | reverse complement strand
CCCCAAGGACGGAAAAGTCACCAAGGTCACCGACGCCCCGACCAAGCCCAACGGACTCTGCTTCTCCCACGACTACAAGACCCTCTATGTCGCCGACACCGGTGCCCCCAAGAACATCTGGAAATTCGATGTCAACGACGGCAAGAAACTTGGACCAGCCAAGGAATTTGTCAAGATGGCGATGACCGTCAACGGCAAGGAGGTCCAAGGACTCGCCGACGGCATCCGCTGCGACACCGACGGCAATGTCTGGGCAAGCGCCGGTTGGGTCGGCCCGGGCTTCGACGGAGTCCATGTCATCACGCCCGGGGGCGAGCGGATCGGACAGATCCTGCTCCCGGAAATCTGCGGAAACCTCTGCTTCGGCGGAGCCAAGCGCAACCGCCTGTTCATGGTGGCCAGCCAGTCCCTTTACGCCGTCTATGTCGAGGCGCAGGGCGCGCATATCTGCTGATCCCGGAATCCGGAAGAGGCTTGATTCCATTAACGACAGCCCGCGGATTCCGCGGGCTGTTGCTTTATCCGGGAATAGGAATGGATGTCGTCCCGGTGTCCCGCTCGTCGGACTTACAGGAAAATCTTGTAGGTCGGCTGCTCCAACGCAATTGCCACCAGGCTCCACAACGCCCCGACCACATAGTCGCCGATGATCAGTCCGAGGAAGAACGGAATCGCGCGCCGGTGGGCGTTCATCCCCCCGTACCGGATCATCAGGAACTTGGCAACCCACGCCACCAAAACACAGAGCCAGAAGTAGTTCATGGCATAGCTGATCCCGAGCGCGAAGCCGGCCGGGTGCAACGGCCACCCGACAAACACCAGCCGCAGGATCGCCAATCCGGCAACCGTCGCCAAGCCGCCGACGAAGAACCACAGATTGACCGCACCCGCGGACTGCCCCAGCGTCAGCCAGCTGTTCAACGGCGCGTAAGCCTCAACCCCGACCCAAGCCTTGTAACCTTGGGACGCTTTCCCGGCTGCACCGGCCTCGTAGGTCACAAAATAGTTGGCGGCATAGGTCGCCAGCAACGAAACCACAGCCGCAATCGCGTAGACGCCGATCAATGACGTCCACCGTAACGAGCGCCCTTCGGTCATCTTGAACCCCTCGAGGAAGTTGGGCAAGGCCGGGATTGAAGTGGGCTCGGACACGGTGGACGATTTCGATGAGTTGG
>CAZYBA010000468.1:0-2435 GCA_964646105.1 uncultured Armatimonadia bacterium | reverse complement strand
CGCGGGCGTGCGGGCGCCAGGGACACTGCGACGAACACAGGGGGAGCGAATGTCCGGTTCCCAAGCCATGACCTGATGTCCGGCGTGCAACCCGGGGTGGACGTCAAAACCGGGGGGCACGACGCGACGACGCGTTGACGGCAGATGGCCTTCGCCATCCGAACATTCGTACCCAATATTGACGATCGCGGGGGACAACGCCGGACCGTACAATGCCCCATGCGACCTGCGCCGGCCTTGTTCGACTTCGGGAACGCCGAACGCGAAGTCCTCGAGGGTGTTGTCGAACGTGTCACATTCCATAACGACGAAAACGGCTGGAGCGTGCTCAAACTGCACCCGGCCGGTGTTCCGCGCAGCCGCATGAGCGAGCCGGTGACAGTCCTCGGCGCGTTCACCGCCCCCACTGCGGGAGAATCCCTGCGCTGCCATGGAGTATGGACAACCCACCCCAAGCACGGCCGCCAGTTCCGCTGCGAACGATACGAAACCCTGCGGCCCGCCACCACCGCCGCCATCGAGAAGTACCTCGGCTCCGGCATGGTCAAGGGCATCGGACCCAAGACCGCCAAGGCTTTGGTCGCCGTATTCGGCGCTGAAACCCTGGATGTCATCGAACACGAGCCAAACCGCCTCACCGAGGTGCGCGGCATCGGCGCAAACAAAGCGACCCTGATCCGCAGCGCCTGGGACGAGCAGCGGGCGGTGCGCGAGATCATGGTCTTCCTGCAAGGCCACGGCATCACCCCGACGTATGCGGTCAAGATTTACAAGCAGTACAAGGAACGTGCGATCGAGGTGGTCGAACAAAACCCGTATCGCCTCGCGGTTGATATCTGGGGAATCGGGTTCAAGACCGCCGACAAGATCGCGCGCAATGTCGGGTTCGCGGTCGACGCACCCGAGAGGCTCGAGGCGGGCGTGGTGTATGTCCTCAATCAGGAGATGGAGAACGGCGGCCACTGCTACCTGCCGCAACCCGTTTTGGTGGAACGTGCGGCCGGCGAAGATTACTTGGGAGTCGATCCGTCGGGAGTGGAGAGCGCCATTTTGGCATTGGTGGAACGCGGGTTGCTGGTCATCGATCCTGCCACCGAGACCGACCCCGAGCCCGCCGTCTACACCACCTCCATCCACGTCACCGAAACATCGCTCGCGCGTCAAGTCCACCAGCGGATAACGTCCCCTTGGGCGTCCCCCCTCCCCGACGACAAAATCGCCTCGCTCCTGAAAACCATTCCGGCGGCAGGATTGCTGTCCGACGAGCAGCGCGGGGCGGTCAGCGTCGCCCTGAATTCCGCGATCAGTGTCCTCACCGGCGGTCCCGGCACCGGCAAGACCACCACCACCAATGTCATCGTCGCCGCGTTCGAGGCGATGCACCATCGTGTCCAGATCGCGTCCCCGACCGGACGTGCGGCCAAGCGGGCATCGGAAGTGACCGGACGCGAGGCGAAAACCATCCACCGCTTGCTCGCCTGGGATCCGTCGACGCGCGGGTTCAAGCACGACGCCGACAACCCGCTCGAGTTGGATGTTCTGGTGGTTGACGAATCGTCGATGCTGGACCTGGTACTGGCGCACAGCCTGCTGCGGGCGGTGCCGGAGGGGGCCCAAGTGGTGTTTGTCGGCGATGTCGACCAGCTGCCGTCGGTGGGTCCGGGGAACGTCCTGTCGGATTTGATAACGTCCGGCAAGGTGCCGGTCGCTCGTCTCACTCAAGTCTTTCGGCAAGCCGCCGCCAGCCGGATTATCACGGGGGCGCACGCGATCAACCGGGGAAAAATCCCCGAACTGCTCCCGCCGTCTGCGATCGGGGACGGTGCGGACTGTGTATTCCTCGCCGTGGAAGAGAGCGACGATATCCCGGGGAAGGTGGCGGGCGTGGTGGCGAAGAGCCTGCCCAAGCTTGGGTACGCTGCCGACGAAATCACGGTTCTGACCCCGATGCAGCGCGGCAGTGCCGGGGCGCGCAACCTCAACGAGACCCTGCAGCGGGTGGTGAACCCGGAATCGCCGGCCAAGCCTGAGATTCGCAGGGCCGGCATGGTGCTGCGGGTGGGCGACCGGGTTCTCCAGCGGGTCAACGATTACGACAAGGGTGTCTTCAACGGCGATGTCGGAACCGTGCTCGCCATCGACCACGAGGAGCAGTTCGTGACGGTCGGGTATCCGGAAGGTCCGATCGACTACGAGTTTTCAGACCTCGACCAACTTACCCATGCGATGGCGTTGACGGTCCACAAAAGCCAGGGCAGCGAGTATCCGGCGGCGGTCATTGTTTTCCACACCCAGCACTACGTGATGCTGCAGCGCAACCTGCTCTACACCGCGCTTACCCGTGCCAAGAAAATGGCGGTGTTGGTGGGAAGTTCCCGCGCGATCGCGATGGCGGTGCGCAACAAAAACACCACCCCCCGCTGGACCAAGCTCGC
>CAZYBA010000467.1:0-2438 GCA_964646105.1 uncultured Armatimonadia bacterium | reverse complement strand
TCAAGTTGCAGGCGGCGATCGGGGGCAAGATCGTGGCGGCAGAGCGGGTCTCGGCGCTGCGCAAGAACGTCCTCGCGAAGTGCTACGGCGGCGACATCACCCGCAAGCGCAAACTTCTGGAGAAGCAGAAGGAAGGCAAGAAGCGGATGAAGTCGGTGGGGAACGTGGAGATTCCGCAGGAGGCGTTCATGTCGGTCCTGCGCCTCAACGACTGACGTTGCCCGGGAAAGCGGGGCCGTGATTCTGCCATGAAAGTGCTGGGAGTCGATATCGGCGGCACCAAAATCGCGGCGGGGGTGGTGGACCTCGTCGACGGTGCGGTTTCCCATGTCCATCGGGTGCCCACGGATGCATCGCTCGGCGGCGTCGCAGTGCTCGAGCGGGCGGTGCTCGCGGCGCGTGCGGTCTGGGACGAGGCGGGCGGCGGGATCGAGCGCATCGGCATCGGGGCCGGCGGTCAGATCGATCCGGTGGCGGGCGATGTGGTCCACGCCACCGACATCCTGCCCGGCTGGGCCGGCCAGCCCCTCGCAGGCACTTTCTCCGACATCTTCGAGGTCCCCGCCTGGGCCGACAACGACGTCAACGCGTTGGCGGAGGGCGAACTGCGTTTCGGTGCCGGCAAGGGGTGCGCGAGTCTGATTTTCCTGGCGCTGGGCACGGGAGTCGGCGGCGCGGTGGTTTCGGGCGGACGAGTGTTGCACGGGGAGCGGGGAGCGGGTGGCGAACTCGGGCATCTGCTGCTGTACCCGCCCGACCGCAACCTCGAGTACTGTGCGAACGGAGAAGCGGTGTGCAAGGCGTACCGTCTGGCGCTGGGCAGTCCGTCGGGTCGGACATCGGTGGAGATCGCGGAATTGGCGAAGCGCGGCGACCCGGCGGCGCTCGAGGCGGCGTCGATTGTCGGGCGCGATCTCGGGTACGGCTTGGTCAGCCTCGCGCATCTGCTGGCCCCGCAACGGATTGTGGTGGGGGGCGGTGTCGTGGACGGCTTCGGGGAACTGGTCCTTGGCCCGGCGCGACGTGTCCTGCGTCAGTTGGCGCTCCCCGGGGTGGCCGATACGCCGGTGGTGCCGGCAGCGTTGGGGGCGGACGCCCCGGTGGTGGGTGCGGCGGCGGTTGCCGATCGGCACTGCGAACCCTAGGTCTCGCCTACGGCACGTCAAGACTTTTGAGTGTGTTCCGAGGCGGTCCTGCCTGCGTGTCGTTACCTCGGCCAGGCGTTCGTCTATACTGGTCTTATGTCCCGTTTTGCCTTGGTTCCCCTGGACGAACGTCCTGTCAACACCCGTTACCCCCGCATGATTGCCGCGATTGCGGGGGGCGACGTCCTGCTTCCCCCGGAGGATATTCGGGGAAGCGGCCGGATCGGCGCGGACACGGAAGCGGTGGCCCGCTGGTTGCGCGACACCGGCCCGCAGTGCGATGGCGCGGTGGTGTGCGCGGAGTTCTTGTGCTGGGGAAACTTGATCCAGAGCCGCATATCGGATGCCGACGCGGTGGCGGGGATGGGGCGGCTCGGCGCACTCGATGGTTTGTCGACACCGGGACGTCCGGTTTATTTGTTCGGCTTGGTGACCCGGATTCCCAATGCGAACGACTGTGTCGAGGAACCCTTGTACTGGGGGACGTTCGGGACGCGTTTCCACCGGATTTCGCAGCTGCTGCACCGGGAGCAGTTGGGGGTTCTGGAATCGGGAGAGCGCGAGGAACTGGCTTGTTTGGGGGGCGAGATCCCTGCGGCGCACCGTGACGACTGGCTGGTGCGTCGTCTGCGCAACCATGTCTTGAATCTGTCCTTGCTGGAACGATTGGCGCGCGGCGGGGTGGATTTGTTGCTGTTGACGTCGGATGACACGTCGACGTTCGGCTTGGGGACGTCGGAGAAGGCGTGGCTCGAGGGGTGGGCCGGGTTGCTTGGACCGGCGGTGGGGGAGCGTTTGCTGATCCATCCGGGTGCGGACGAAGTGGGGAGCGCGTTGGTGGCGCGGATGCTGTGCGCGCAGCGCGGGAGTTCGCCCAGGATTTGCGCGCTGGAGGCCGTTGCGGGCGGCGGTGCGATTGTGGCGCCGTACGAGGATCGTCCGGTGTGGGAGACGGTGGAAGGTCAGATCCGGGCGTGTGGCGGGGTGGTGGTGTCGACTCCCGAGGAGGCGGACATTGTGCTCGGTGTTTTGACCCCGTCCCCGGTGCGGACGGAGTACCGGGAGGAGTTCGCGCAATCGGAGCGGGAGGCCCGGGAAACGGCGTATCGTCGCCACTTTGCGGAGCTTGCGCGTTGGCAGTCGCTGGGGAAGCCGGTGGCGCTGGGGGATGTGGCGTATCCGAACGGTTCGGACCCCCTCGCGATCGAGTTGCTGCTTGGTGGGGAAACGGAATTGCATCCGGCTGTGTTGAGTGCGTACGGGGCGTGGAACACGGCTGGGAACACGTTGGGC
>CAZYBA010000466.1:0-2439 GCA_964646105.1 uncultured Armatimonadia bacterium | reverse complement strand
ACCTGCGCCTGATGGCATCGGGAATGCGCCTGCGCAAGCCGGTCTCCGACCCGTTTCAACTCGGCGGCGATTTCCTGATCGCACCGGACGGCAAACTGCTCCTTGCCCATGCCAGCGAAGATCCCGCCGACCGACCGTCGGTGGACATCATCCTGCAGGCGATCCGGAAAGTCTGAGCCGGCTCCACTCTCGCGGACGATTCCCCTGACATGGTTTCGGCAGAGAGTCCGTAGCAAATCGACCGTGCGGGTCAGGAAATTCGTGTGGTTCAGCCGGACCAGGCGGTTCGGATCTTGTCCACCGCCTGCGCAATGTGTTCCATGTCGGAACGGCTCCCGAGCAGCATTGGCTGGTGCATCCGTACAACCCGCTGGTGGGCGTCCTCGGACACCGGGCAGTGCACAGTGCGGTAGTTGAAGTCGCACCGTCCACAGCAGCCGCTGGCGCCTCCCGCAAACAGGGCTTCCTTGTAGAGCGGGGGATAACTCTGGTCGCAGGGAATTCCTTCCGCCTGGAGTGCCCCGAGCAGTTCGTGCAACGACTTGCCACCGAACGCGTCCGGATCGAACCAAAAGCTGAAAAGATGCCATGCATGGCGGGTGACCCGTGGGTCAATGGTAAGCGGAACCACGCCTGGGATTCCCGAAAGCAGTTGGGTGAGGTAGCGGCCGTTGTCATCCCGGCGGACTGCCTGGTCTTCCATCCGGGTCATCTGCCCGCGCAGGATGGCTGCCTGGAATTCGGTCATCCGGTAGTTGCTGCCCAGCACGGCGTGCTCGTACCAACGTCCCCCGCGGCGCCGCCCGACATTGTGGATCGACCAGATGTCGTCGGCGAGCCGGTCGTCGTTGGTGACCAACGCCCCGCCCTCGCCGCCGTTCAGATTTTTGCTGGCCTGGAAACTGAATGTCCCGATATCCCCGATCGCGCCCACCGGAGTACCGTTCCACTCGGCCAGATGCGCCTGCGCGGCGTCCTCGATCACCGCCCAGCCACGCTGTTTCGCCATCGTCAGGATTCCGTCGAGGTCGGCCGGACACCCGCCCACATGCACCGGGATGATGGCCTTGGTGTTGGGGGTGGCGACGGCTGCCGCGGCCTGCGGATCGAGGTTGAGGGTTTCGGGCTGGATGTCGACAAAGACCGGCCGGCCGCCCACCGCGAGGACGCTGCTGGCGGTCGCCATGAATGTGTAGGCCGGCACCAGGACGTCGTCGCCGCAGCCGACCCCCATCGCGCGCAACGCGATCTCGAGCGCATGGCTGCCGTTGGTGACCGCACAACAGTGCTTGGCACCCTGCATGGCTGCCATTTCAGCTTCGAACTGAGCGACTTGGGTCCCTTCGACCGACCACCACTGGCCGCTGTGCAGGACGTCCAGCAGCAAACGTTCCTCGGTTTGATCCCAGATGGGCCACGTCGGCCATCCTGTCGCGTGCACGGGTGTCCCGCCGTCGATTGCCAGTTTTTCCATAGCACCACCACTTGTCGTTGTCGATCGTCGATCGGATTATTCAGTACAATTCTCCGCACGGGAATGCCTTCCTGCAACCGGATTTCGTTAACAAGGTTCCGATCGCGTTGCAAATCCGGTTCGTGTCGGCCGTCGCACACCCGACCGGGCGCGGGTTTCCAGCCCTGTCCGTTCCCGATGGAGCCCCGCGGTATAATCCGAAGTCACATTCCCCCTCGTTCAGGAGATCGTCCCCATGGCGGGCCATAGCAAATGGCACAACATCCGGCTGCGCAAAGGCAAGCAGGATGCGGTACGCGGCAAGTTGTTCACGCGTCTGGCGAAGGAAATCATCATCGCCGCCAAGTCCGGCGGCGGCAGTCCCGACACCAATGTCCGCTTGCGCATGGCGGTGCAGACGGCGCGCCAGAACTCGATGCCGGCCGACAACATCAAGCGTGCCATCCAGAAAGGCACCGGCGAGCTCGAGGGCGGGAACCTGGCCGAGGTGGTCTACGAAGGTTACGGACCCGGCGGGGTCGCCATTCTGGTGGAATGCCTGACGGACAACACCAACCGAACCTACCCGGAAATCCGTGCGGCGTTCTCGAAGGGCGGCGGACGTCTGGGCGAGTCAGGCTCGGTCGGCTATTTGTTCGAACGCAAGGGAATCCTGGTGCTCGAACCCGGCGCCACCACCGAGGACGCGTTGATGGAGATCGCGCTCGAGGCGGGTGCCGAGGATGTCCAATCCACCGACGACGGCGGATTCGAGATCACCACTGCGTTCACGGATTTCGCGGCGGTCCGTGACGCGCTCGATGCGGCGGGTGGGAAGTATGCGTCCGCGGAAATCACCCAGGTGCCCTCCACGACCGTGGCGCTGGGTCCCGACGACGAGGCGCAGATGCTCAAGCTTCTCGACCGGATCGAGGAAAACGACGATGTCCAGAATGTTTTCCACAATCTGGAGTTGTCGGAGGAAG
>CAZYBA010000465.1:0-2443 GCA_964646105.1 uncultured Armatimonadia bacterium | reverse complement strand
CGACCACCATGTTCCCGCCGGGTGACGCGATGGGAAGTCCAGCTCCGATCGCCGCCGCCATGGTCTCCTCAATCGTCGCAACCTCGCCCGCGCCCGCTTCGTGCGCCGCCTGCTCCACCGCACGACGTTCGACACTGGTGACACCGGCAGGGACACAAATCAACACACGGGGACGCAACCAACGCCGCCGACCGACCACCTTGCCGATCAAGTGACGAAGCATTTCCACCGTGGTCGTGTACTCCGCGATTACACCGTCCGACATCGGACGAATGGCAACAATGTTTCCGGGGGTTCGCCCCAACATCAGCCGCGCGTCCTCACCGACCGCCTTCACCCGTCGGGTGGTCTTGTCCATGGCGACCACCGACGGTTCGCGCAAGACAATTCCCTTGCCTCGAACAAACACCAGAATATTGGCGGTCCCCAGGTCGATTCCGATCTCAGGGGTTATTCGGAGTCCCATGCCTGCTCCTCCGAAACCGCATTACCCATGGGATCCTCGCGCCAGATGGACGCTCCAACCGCTGCCAGCTTTTCCGTCAGATGCTCGTACCCGCGGTCGATATGCCCTATCCCATACACCTTGGTCACTCCCTGAGCGGCCAGTCCCGCAAGTACCAAGCCCGCACCCGCGCGCAAATCGGTCGCTTCCACCGCGGCTCCGCTCAACGATTCCACGCCGGTAATCAGGGCAGTCTGGCCCTCCGCCTTGACCTTGGCACCCATCTTTGTCAGTTCAGTCAAATGCCGGAAGCGGCCTTCATACACCTTGTCCGTCACCGCACTCGTGCCGTCGGCTATGCAGGACAACGCACAAAACGGTTGTTGCAGGTCGGTCGGAAAGCCGGGATGCGGCATCGCAACCACGTCCACCGCAGGTAGCCGGGTACCGGGTGACGGGTGCGTGACACGGACTCCATTCGATTGCTCCGTGATCAACAGCCCGACCTCGGACAGTTTCATCAATATGGGACGCAAGTGGGCGGCATTGGCACCCTCGAGGAACAAGTCCCCCCCTGTGATGGCTGCCGCCATCGCGTAGGTGCCACCTTCGATACGGTCCGCCGATACGGTGAACTCGGCACCGTGCAGTTGCCGAACCCCGCGAACACGCAGCAATCCCGTGCCCTGACCGCTGATGTCCCCCCCCATCGCAACCAGAAGATTCGCCAAGTCTTCCACATCGGGTTCCTGGGCCGCGTTCTCGATGATCGTCTCGCCATCCGCCAACGCAGCAGCCATCATCAGGTTCATGGTCGCCCCGACCGACGGTTTGTCCAAGTAGACGGCCGCACCGCGCAAACCGGATGCAGGAGCCTCCGCGAAGATGCTTCCCCCCGATGTCTCGACAACCGCACCCAACGCCCGAAGACCCTTTTCATGCAGATCAATGGCCCGGGCGCCAATGTTGCAACCGCCAGGCTGCGCCAAACGTACACGTCCCTTGCGCGCCAACAAAGGGCCCAACAGTTGCAAAGACCCACGCATTCTCGAGACAAGCGACGCAGGCGCTTCGAATTCGGGGAGCGAGGACGCATCGATTCGAACCGAGCGACCGTCCGCGCCGTAAGTTGTCCGTACACCGAGACAACCTAGGATTTCGATCAGTCCGGCGATGTCCGCGATCCGCGGCAGGTTGCGAAGGGTCGTTGTTCCATCGGCGGCCAGCAGGGCGCCGGCAAGCAATGCCAATGCGGCATTCTTGGACCCGCTGATGGGAATCGTCCCGCAGAGACGCCGGTGCCCGTCAATGACGATGCACGGTTCGCAACGCCCGTCCGTGGGAATCGACGTCGGTCGCAACTTGATGTCAGAACCGGCCAAGGATGGCGTGCCTTTCGTGATCCGCTGTGCGCATTCCGCACCAATGAAACACCATTCTCACGCGTGCGCCAGTCAATGTCAACTTGCCGCCGTCCCGGTGATTCCCGCATGGCGCAGGGCGGCGGATCGGTCGAAGGTTTCGAGTCGGGACCCGTACTGCGCCACCACCTGTCCCGCCATCCAAGCGCCAAGCATTCCGGTTCCAGACAGCGACAGGCCGTGGGTCAAACCGTAAAGAATTCCCGATGCGAAAAGGTCGCCCGCTCCGGTCGTATCCACCGCGTCCACCGGGACAGCCGGAATCTCGACAACCTCTTTCCCGTCGCTGATCAACGATCCATGCCGCCCCAGCGTAACCACCGCCACATGGCCGCCTCGTCGGGCCAATTCCAGCAGCGCTTCGCGGACATCATGGTGCCCCGTCAACGCCTTCGCCTCTTCCTCATTGGCGAGCACCACGTCTACATGCGCGTCCAACAGTTGCGCAAAATCCGACCGATGGCGACCGACACAGAACGGGTCCGCCAAGGAAAAAGCGACCTTGACTCCTGCTTGGTTCGCGTGTCGCATGGCGTGAAGAACAGCGTCCTTCTGCCCGTCGGTGTCCCAAAGATAG
>CAZYBA010000464.1:327-2452 GCA_964646105.1 uncultured Armatimonadia bacterium | reverse complement strand
TTACGACGCATCGGAGGATCCGGAAGACAACAGCCTCGCCGCGCTGCTCGGTGCCGCCGGTCCGGTATGCGCCGGTATCAATCTGGAGTATTACTTCAGTTTTGTTGACAATGAGCGCTACGGATGTGGAACCAAGCTCCCCCACAACGTGGTGGGTTTGGTCGGAGTCATGAATGGTTACCGCAGCGACTTGCGCACCGGCTTGCCATGGCAGATGGTGGAGATTCATGAGCCGGTACGTCTCCTCTTGGTGGTGGAAACAACACCGGAAAGGCTTTGGGCGGCTGCCAACCGCAGCCCGGTCGTAACCGAACTGATCACCAACCGCTGGATTCGGATCGCGTCCCTGGATCCACAAACGGGCGACATTCGGATTTGGAACGATGGGACATGGGAGACAGTTACCCCGTGTACCGAGGACTTGCCCCACGCTCCCAGTTCTCCCGATTGGTTCGGAGGCAAGATAGACCACCTTCCCGTGGCGGAAATCGGGGTGTCAGCGTGAACCTGTTGCTTCCCATCGCGGTGCTCGCTCCCTTGGCGGTATTTGTCCTGATCGGTGCAGGATGGATGCTCGGAGTTCGCGTCGGAGAAAGGACATTGGTACGCCTGACCAAGTTTGGCTTGCTGGTTTCGGCGGGTTGCCAATTGGGTTTGCTTCCCGGTTTTTCAACCGGCGGTACCGTGTTCCACACCTCGGACTGGTTCCGGGCGGGCCAATACCACTTTCCGATCGAGTTCGACCTATCCCGCCTTGCGACATTCCCCTCGCTCCTGGCGGTCTTTCTGCTGGGCCTGATTTCGCATTTTTCCGCGCGATACATCCACCGAGATCCGGGATTCTTCCGGTTCATACTATTGCTCAACCTGTTTGCGACCGGAATCTTGGTGGTCTTCACGGCTGGCTCGCTCGACATTCTGATCGCGGGTTGGGAAGCGGTCGGGATCTCCTCGGTGTTCCTGATTGGTTTCTTCCAGCACCGCGACCAACCGGTGACCAGCGCCCTCCGGGCTTTCGCAACCTACCGAGCCTGCGACATAGGTTTGTTGGCCGCCGCGGTTTTGCTGCATCACGAGAGTGGTTCGGCGTCGTTCCAAGCAATCAACACAATGCATGGACCGACCGCGGCCCTACTGGCCTACCTTTTGATTCTGGCATCGCTGGGCAAGAGCGCCCAATTCCCGTTTACCGGTTGGCTTCCGCGTGCGATGGAGGGCCCGACACCCTCGAGTGCCGCTTTCTACGGGGCGCTGTCCATTCACGCCGGTGCGTACCTCCTGCTGCGGTCGCGGCACCTGCTCGAGCACACGCCCGCAGCCGCCTGGACTGTGGTTGCCATCGGCGCGATCACGGCAGTTCAGGCCACGTTGTCCAGCCGGGCTTCGGCAGACGCCAAGACGGCATTGGCGCTGGGTGCCCAAGCCCAGGTGGGACTGATCTTCATGGAGATCGGATTGGGATGGTCCACCGTGGCACTCTGGCATCTTGGCGCCCATTCGTTGTTGCGAACGCTCGAGTTCCTCAGGGCACCGTCCGTGCTGCACGAATACCACCGGATGCACTCGGCAGCCGGAGGGAACATTCCCACAACCGGGCGCCATTTCCAGAAATGCTTGCCGGAATCGATACGCCTGAGGCTCTATCGCTTCGCTCTCGATCAAGGGCAATTGGACCACTTGTTTCAACGGATGGTTGCCAGGCCGATCGCGTTTCTGACCGACCGATTGCTTCATATCGAACAACAGATTGCCCGGGTTCCGGGTGAGGAAAAACCGGGTGTTTGACCATCCCTCGTTGTTATCTGGGTTTGCGGTTTTGCTTGCCACCGCGATTGTGTCTTGGAAGACACGTCATCCGGAAAAGAGCCGCTGGGCGGCAGTTGCCGGTGTCCTGATTCACCTTGCCTTGGTCCTATTGGAACCACAAGTCGGAACTACCGGCGGCTTCCCTGAAACGGGTGGATTGCTTGGCCGAGACCCCGTCAACACACTCCCCGTCGTGATCACCGGGTTGCTCGGGGGCGGATTGTTGGCGTTTGCGCCGCGCAAGGAAATCCGAGACGGACTTGCGTGGAAGGTGGTCTTTTGGACTGTCGGTAATGACTTGACGTTCTTGGCGGCAAAT
>CAZYBA010000464.1:0-317 GCA_964646105.1 uncultured Armatimonadia bacterium | reverse complement strand
GTCCTGTGCACCGGCTGGGCCCTAGCCTGGTTGCCTTTTGTCAAGGAACTCGACACCGCGTCACGGATAGGATTCACCGTGGCAACGGTCCTGTTTGCCGCAGGAATGTCCTCTGGCGAGTCGGGCCTCCCCCTTGCGCTGGCGGCTGTGATCTTGCGCAAAGGGCTATTCCCCGCGCACGGATGGATTGTCCGGACTTTTGCCAAAGGAGCGTTGCTTCCAGGAATCCTCCTGGTCAACTCCCACGCGGGAGCGTTCGCATTGATTCGCCTCGCCCCGCATGCGCCGGTTTGGTTCACCGACCTGGCGTTGGCCAC
>CAZYBA010000463.1:0-2453 GCA_964646105.1 uncultured Armatimonadia bacterium | reverse complement strand
CCGGGACGGCCCGGCCCCATCCGCCACACGTCCGCCCCCCGCACAGCCAGCAAAGCCCAGCACCCGCTCGGCCGAAGGCCCATCTCAAACGCGCGAAGCCCCCTCCATCGCCCCTCGCAACCTCCCACCGTTAATGCACGAAGCCCCCTGCCTGCTCGGCCGAAGGCCTTCAGGGGATGAATTCATTCACCCCGTAACGAAAACGGGAAGCCCAACGTCCCCCCGGCAAAGCCCGGGACGGCCCGGCCCCATCCGCCACACGTCCGCCCCCCGCACAGCCAGCAAAGTCCACCAACCGCTCGGCCGAAGGCCCATCTCAAACGCGCGAAGCCCCCTGCCCGCCCGGCCGAAGGCCTTCAGGGGATGAATGAATTCGCCCCGTAACGAGAACGCGTGGCGCAACGGCTCGGATCAGGTCGGGTCGGGACGCCAGATCATCGCGTGTTGCAGGCCATCGTCCGTTTCGCCGTTGAATTGGAAGCCGACGCTATGGTAGAGCGTGATCGCACGGTGGTTTTGCTTGTAGACGGTCAGAACCACCGCATCTTTCCCTGCGCTACGAGCAGATTCGATCAGGGTAGTCATCAGGTGACGTCCGACCCCGAGGCCTTGGGCGGGAGTCGCCACCCCGAGCCCGAGCAGCGGGGACGCTGTATCCCAGCGCCAAAGGAAACCGTAACCCACAATCCTTCCCGGGGGCTCGGTGGTTTCCACGATCAATACGAGGCGGTCCCCGTCGACAGTCTGCTCGCATCGCAGGCGTGCTTCGTCTTGGTCGAACCCATGCGGGTGGAAGACCAAGCGGTCCGCTTCGGAAAGGTTCCCGAAGAATTCCGCGAGCGCGTCGGTGTCGGACGGCTCGAGGCGGCGCAGGGTGGCGGGCGAACCGTCCTTCAGGGTCACCGGGCGAGGGAATTCGGACATGGGAGGGATGGTAACAACAAACGAATTCGAAAGGAAGAATCCGGCAACGATTGAAGTTCGACGATGTCTGCGTGCGGCGCTCCCGGGGGGTGCCAACCGGCGGAAACCGCTGGACCAAGTTCGTACGCTGCATTTCCGACGCTCTGGCGAAAATACCGACGCCTCGTCAATCTACCGGAATTCGGACACGAAACGCACTGGGTCCTGCCATTGGGAATACCCCCGTGGTACGTTACCTTGCGATGCATCCGTCACGATCAATCCCTCCGGGGATTGGACCATCGGCGGTGGTAAACCCCGCTTTGGTGGACAACGGATACTTGGAAAAGGATCAGTGCCATGGGTCTGAAACGGGTTGCAGGAATAGAGTTTCTCCGGCGGTTCCAACGCCTGTCGTCTGAATGTCCTCGTCTGGTCCCCATTGCCCTCGCCGTGATTGCGATCCTGTGCGCGCTCCCGGCGTCCGCACAGCGCTATGTCTACAACACCACCTGGGGCGACCGCGGCAAGGACAACACCACCATCACCCGGCCAGGGTTCTTCTATGTGCTGTCCGACGGCCACATCCTGGTCAATGAATCGTCGTCGAACCCGATTGTGACCGAGCTGACTGCGGAAGGGACGTTCGTGCGAACCATCGGCACCAAGGGATCCGGCCCGGGCCAGTTCACGTGGCCGGGCGGCATGACCCAGCTCGGCGATGGCACACTGGTGATCGGAGACTATTGGACCGAACGTCTACAGCGTTTCACACGCGACGGCACATTTATCTCCCAGTTCAACGGCGACGACGGGGTTCACCCGCGTTTTGGACGTCCCCACGGCATCTGCCGCGACAGCGACGACAACATTTATGTGGTGGGCGAGAACGCAGGGGTCTGGGTCTACCGCCCGGACGGCACGTATGTGCGCCACTGGAACACGACATCGTACGGAGTGGTGGTCGAGGACATCGTGCTGGGTCCGGACGACCTGCTCTACGTCAGCTTCTCCTACGGCGCCGGGGTGGTGGTCTTCCGCAAGGACGGCACGTATGTCCGGCAGTTCAACGGCACCAAGAACGGCGACCTCCCGATGCAAGGCACCATCGGGCTGCGTTTCGACGAGTACGGCAACCTCTACGCCGCCGACACCGAGCGGGCGCAGGTGCGTGTCTTCACCAGGGACGGCAACCAGATCGTCAAGATTGGGGAACCCGGTACCGGAAACGGCCAGTTCACCCGTCCGATCATGGCCCAGCCTCTCCCTGACGGCCGGGTCCTGGTCTCCGAAGAAAACCGCGGCAACATCCAAGTCTTCCAAATGGTGCGGCCCTTGTACCGATACAAAACGGTGTTTCCGGTCCAATCCACCCTCGGGGGCCTGACGGTTGAATCGAGTGGGAACCTGTTGGTGGCGCACGAAAACGGCAATGTCAGCCGTTACTCCCCAGCAGGCACACACCTGGCCGATATCGCGACCGGACTCGGATACCTCCACGGCATCGAAACGCTGTCCACCGGCAGCATTGTGGTCTCGCGGCGGGGGGA
>CAZYBA010000462.1:2247-2458 GCA_964646105.1 uncultured Armatimonadia bacterium | reverse complement strand
CGCCGGTGATCCGCAACTGGAGCGGACATTCCACCGGGCATGATACGCAAAAAACGTTCCAATTTCCCTTCCGTGGAAAAAGCACACCCCGTTGCGGACTATGCCCGGGGCGCGCGGGACACAACCGGCCGTATTTCCCCGATGCCGCTTCGTTTCCACAACCCCATTCATCCGCTTCCGGAGTCGACAATCGGACCGTAAATCCGCTGCA
>CAZYBA010000462.1:0-2237 GCA_964646105.1 uncultured Armatimonadia bacterium | reverse complement strand
CGAGCCCCAGGCGCCCGTTGCCAGGCTGCTTGCGCACCATCGCCAGCAGCATGCAGGCCGGGTACCCGAACGGCAACGATGGCGCGTCGGTGCGGCCGTCCAATTCCGGAAACTTCTTCCCTGCGTGCATGTGATGGTCGGTGTGGCGCACCAGTTCATAAAGAACAATGCGCCCCAGAGCGTGCTCCGAATTCCACGAGTGCGCCGGACCGGGACGTTCCCAGCGGCCGTCCGGACGACGCCCCCGGATCAAGCCGTAATGCTCGATGTAGTTGATGGTCTCGAGCAACAGGAACCCGACCGTCCCGGCCAAGGCGCAGGCGAGCATCGAGGCGCTTCCGTAAAACCACCCGATAGTTCCGAGGTAAAGCAACTCGGCTGCGGTGTATCCCACCATTGCGTTCGCCCAGGGCCTCCCCTTGCGACGCCCACTCTCCGCGCAGAGACGCCAGGCGCTGCGCCAAGTGCCGGTCGTCGACCGGAGCCAGAACACAAAGAGCGCTTCCCCGCGCCGAGCCGACGACGGATCCTGCGGGGTCGCCACCCACACATGGTGCCCGCGGTTGTGCTCGATCTGGAAATGCAGGTAAAGCGCCGGCAGCAGCAACACCAGCCCCGCCGCGCGCTGCACACGACTCGCCCGGTGCCCGAGTTCGTGCGCCACGTTGATCCCGCACGCCCCCAACACAATCCCCGTCCCGAGCACCAAACCCACCCGCTCCGACGTCGCGAGCCCCCCCGACGCGAACACGGTTGCGAGTTGCCAAACCAACGCAAACACCACCGGGATGTTCCCGAGCAGCAACAAGTCGAACCACGCCTCGGGAAGACGTTGCCCGCGCGAGGATGCCGACACAGGGCGGGCAGGCAGAAATTCCACGAGCGGGATCAGACCGAACGCGAACGCTGTGGGCAGCCAAACCCAAGGCCCGCGCAGGGCAAATGCCAAAAACCCGCACAGGGGCAGCAAATACGCGCCCAGGTAACGCAGGTCCGACAACATGGCCGGATCGTACCGTAAAAACCGAGCGTTCCGGGACGATGCCCGCACCCGCTCCCCGCGGTTTCAGCGCCCGTGGGGAAAATCGGCCGCGGTACGGGTTTTCGGTACCGGCAACACCCGCAGGGTCGGACTACAATGGGTGCATGCCAACGTATGTCTACAAGGCGACCGGCGCGCAAAGTTGCGACCAGTGCCGGGACGGTATGGAGATCTTCCACCGTATTTCCGAACCCAACCGCACCGAGTGCCCTGCCTGCGGCGCACCGATCGCCAAAACAGTCTGCATGCCCCAAGTGTCGATGGGACGTTACGAGATCACCGACGCCAAACTGAATCGTTCGGGCTTGTCGAAATACAAGAATCTCGGCGATGGTCGCTACGAAAAGATCGCGGGCCCCAGCGATGCGCCCAAGATCATTGACAAAAACTCTTTGCCCAAGGCCTGAACCAACGTTCCCCAGGGCGCATCCGAACCGCGGCTCCAACCCGCCCCACACAAAGGAGTGCTGGACTTGAACGCCTCCCCGAATCCCGACCCGGCCCGCTGGCAGCGCACGGCGTGGCTGGTGGTCGCACTGCTGCTGCCGGTCGCCCTGCTCAACTACTTCGACCGGCAAATGGTGGCGTCCATGAAGACTTCCATCATGGCCGACATCCCGTCCGTGGGATCCGACAAGAACTGGGGCGTCATGCTCGGACAGTTCAAATGGGTTTACGCATTCCTGAGCCCGATCGGCGGACTGGTGGCCGACAAGGTGGGACGGCGCTGGACCATTGTCCTGTCGCTGGTGGCCTGGTCCGCGGTCACCTGGGCCACCGGACACGCCAACACATACGACCAATTGCTCTGGGCACGCACCGCCATGGGAGTCAGCGAGGCGTTCTACATCCCCGCCGGACTCGCCTTGATCGCCGATGTCCACAGCGGAGCCACCCGCGCCAAGGCAGTCGGATTCCACCAAGCCGCCATCTACATCGGGGTCATCCTGGGCGGATTCGCCGGACACATCGCCGACAATCCGTCGCTGGGCTGGCGCTTCGCATTCGACGCCGCCGGAATCGCGGGAATCGTTTATGCCGGAGTACTGCTCGCCTTTCTGCGCGAGCCGGCTCGCGAAACGAGCGATCGTCATAGGATCTCCGGCAAAGGCATCGCGTCCGTGTTCGCCGGCCTCCCGGACCTGCTGCGCAACCGCTCGTTCCTGCTGATGGTCGCCTACTTCACCCTTCCCGC
>CAZYBA010000461.1:0-2462 GCA_964646105.1 uncultured Armatimonadia bacterium | reverse complement strand
GACGGTCCGTCGTGTCCGAAGCGGTCGTAGGCTTGTCTCTTGGACGCGTCGGAGAGAACCTCGTAGGCCTCGGCGACTTCCTTGAACCGCCCTTCCGCCCCGGGATCGTCGGGATTCAGGTCCGGGTGGTTCTGGCGAGCCAGCTTGCGGTACGCCGACTTGATATCGTCCGGCGTCGCAGTCCGGTCCAGACCCAGCACCTCGTAATAGTCACGCTTCGTGGTCATAGCTGCATTGGATTGTCGGCGTGGCGGAGGCGAAAGGCCAGAGGCGACCTAGATCTCGGTGACATCGGTGTCGTCGTCGGTCGGCGACACTTCTTCCTCTTCCTCTTCTTCCACCTCTTCGAGGTCGTGCTCTTCGTCTTCGAGGTCCTCGAGACCGGCTCCGAGCAATTCGGCGGCACGGGCGATTTCGGCGTCGGCGTCGGGCAATGCCTGCGTGAGGTCGACATCGAGGTTGCGCGCACCAATGACCGCTTCCTGGTCCGCCCGCGCTTCGCGCCCGGCCAAGGAGTTCTCGTCGAACTGATACTGCACCATGCCGGCGGCGATTTCCTCAAGCGCCACGGTCAGCGGATTCTGCGAATCGGTCTCGATACGCAGGCGGTTGCCTTCCTTGACTTGCTTCGCCCGTTTGGCGGCAAGGATGACCAGCGCGTACTTGCTGTTGATTTGGGCTTCGATTTTGTCGGCGGATGGGTAAATCATCGGTTTTCCTGAAAATGGTCGCGGGTGCTAGGGTGCTGATCAGTCGGATTGTTCCATCTCGAGGATCACTTTGACCCCCGCAATGTTGACTCCCCGGTCTTCCGTAAGATGGCGCACCCGGTGCAACGTGGCAATGTCGGTGTCGGAGTAAAGACGTCGGTTCGAGTCGGTCCGAACCGGGACCACTATTCCTTCCTGATCCAATACCCGCAGAACCCAGCACGGCAGCCCGGCGAGGCGGGCGGCAACGCTGATCACATATACGGGCTCGTCGGGCGTATGCGGCATGATGGGTCGGCTTGACGGGCCGGCCAACGACTACCACGGCCCGTCGGTCAACCGGTTATTTTAGACGGGAAATCGGGATATAGCCACTTCCCATCCGATTTCTCCGGAAAAAGCGGAGCGGCCGGCGCACTCCCGTCGGCTCGTGGCCGGACGGACGCGGGCAACTGCGGGCGACGATGCTAATCGATTCATCCCGGACAATGCCCGCGTCCCGGGCGGATGTCAGGAGTAACCCGGAAGAAAATCCTTTTCCGCTTCGAACATCTCGAGCGTCATCGCCTTGATCTGGGCCGGCGAACATACCGCCGCGGTCAGCGGGTCGAGCATCAGCGCGTGGATCGCCTTTTCCACGGATCGCTCCACTGCCGCCTGGGCGCCGAGTTCGATCATGGCCGTATTCATCTGACAGACACCGGCCATCTGGCTGGGGAGTCGCCCGTAACGAGTCGGGTTGATGCCGTTGCGATCGATCATGCACGCGACCTCGACAACCCCGTCGTGGGGCAGGTTTTCGATCAAGCCGCCCCGGTTGGGGACGTTGCCGTGGATCCGGAACGGCGTGTCCTTTTCCCGTGCCTCGATGATCCAACTCGCGTATTCCCACGAGCGCTCCCACCCGACCGGCTTCTCACCGCGCACCATGGCCTCGCGGTCGCTGTCGGCATTCGCGCGCCAGGTCGGCCAGTTGTCGGCGTAGAAACTCGATCCGCCGTCGTAGCCCGGTCGCGCGTACTTCTCGATGAGATCAGCACGCTTGCGGTAGTAGGGCAGGTACTCGGAGAGGTGTCCGCTGGACTCGCTGATGAATGCCCCGAAATGCAGCATCATGTCCTTGCGCACGATATCGCCCGGATCCCATTCATCGGAAGGCCCGTCGCCGTAGACATCCCGCTGCGCCTTCTCCATGAGCAACGGATACAAATCGCGTCCGGCGGCTTCGAACTTCGTAAACCACGCGAGATGGTTGATACCGGCACATTCCCAGGCCACATCGGCAATGTCGACTCCCGCGCGCCGGGCCAGCAGGGCGCTCGTCCCCTGGACAGAATGGCACAGCCCGACAACGGGCATGGAAGAGACCCGCGACGCCGCGAGGCACATCATGCTCATCGGGTTGGTGTAGTTGAGCACCAGTGCATCGGGGCAGAGACGCTCCGCGTCACGCAGAACATCCAGCCAAACGGGAATGGTACGCAGGCTCTTGAACAAACCGCCGGGCCCGATGGTGTCGCCGATGCATTGGTCGACGCCGTACTTCCTCGGGATATCGTTGTCGTGGCGAACACAGGCCAGCCCGCTGACCTCGATGCAGTTGGTCAGGTAGTCGGTCCCCGGCAGGATCTCGGTGCGGTCTGTCGACGCCACCACATTCCAGCGACCGGAGAGTCCCTTGCCATCGATCAGGCGCCCGATCAGGCGCGCCATGGTGTCTAGTCGGGACGGGTCGATGTCGACCAGTCCGAT
>CAZYBA010000460.1:1544-2462 GCA_964646105.1 uncultured Armatimonadia bacterium | reverse complement strand
GTCCCCGGTCAGGCAATGCAAGGATGCCCGCTCGGTGGCGATGCGGATACGGCGCAACATCAGCCAACCGGTCTTCTGGGTAACTCCCAGCATCTCCCGCAAGGCGTAGGACGAAATGCCGTTCGGTTCGTTGGCGAACAGCCACAAGGTACACAGCCACTGGCCCAATCGAATCGGCGAATCCTCGAGCAAGGTGTCAACCCGGACGGAGAATTGGCGGCGGCATTCCGGAACGCGGCACTTCCAAATCTGGCGCGTGGTGAGGTAGCCTGGATCGGCACCTTGGCAGTGCGGGCAATTGATTCCACCGGGCCACCGCAGCCCGACGATCAGTCGGAACGCATAATCCTCGTCGACAAAGGCCTCCAGCGCTTCGTCACGGGTGCAGGGTGGTGGTTCGACCGGAGCGATTCCGGTAGGATCGTTGCGTCGTGGTCGCCCACGGGGGCGGCGTATGGATGCGTGCATGCCCGGAGATCCTTGCAAGAATCGGACCAGATTTTCCGAACTGGTCCACGACTGGCGAACGGACCGGTGGATCGTCGCACGGAGCCACTGGATTCAGGAACACTTCCCGACGGCCACTGACATACTTGTAGATATCTTCAGCGGGCACAGCGGAGGGGGAGCATGACATCTGCACGGGTGGGTTCCGAAGTCGATCAGGAACTGGAGACATTGATTCGGGCTCGCTACCCAATCCTGTACGTGGTCTCGTGGGAGGAGCGTCGGGTCGAGGAGGCACTGCGCGAGATCTGCCAGCGCCGTGGAAAGAAACTGGTCCAATGGACCATCACCGGGGGCCTCGGCGGCAACATCGGCGCGCGCGACCCGATCGCCGCACTCGATCAGATCCTGGCCGCTTCCGACCAAAGCGTTTTCCTCCTGAAAGATTTTCATCCGTTCATGGGCGACCAT
>CAZYBA010000460.1:0-1530 GCA_964646105.1 uncultured Armatimonadia bacterium | reverse complement strand
AGCTTCCGGTGGAACTGGAGAAAGAGATCACGGTGGTGGACTACCAACTCCCGACCACTGCCGATCTGGACCGTTTGCTCGAGGGGATCATCCAGTCGGTTCGCGGGAACGCCAATCTCAAGGTGGATTTGACCACGGAGGACCGAGAACACATTCTCAAGGCGGCATCCGGCTTGACGTCGAACGAGGCGGAGAACGTATTCGCCAAATCGTTGGTCGAGCGGCGCTGCTTCGATGTCGATGTGATTCTCGGTGAGAAGGAACAGATCATCCGCAAGTCGGGAATCCTCGAGTACTACCGCTCCAGCGATGCGTTCCGGGATGTCGGCGGGATGGATTTGCTTAAGGATTGGATGAACCAACGGACTGCGTCGTTCAGCGACAAAGCCCGGGAATACGGGCTGCCGGAGCCGAAGGGCATCCTGTTGCTCGGAGTGCAGGGGTGCGGCAAGTCCCTTACCGCCAAGGCGATCGCCAGCCTTTGGCATTTGCCGTTGCTACGCCTCGATGTCGGCCGCATCTTTGCCGGAATTGTCGGGTCCTCCGAAGAGAATATGCGCAAGGCCATCGCCACGGCAGAGTCGGTGGCTCCGGCGATTCTCTGGATTGACGAATTGGAGAAGGGGTTCTCCGGCACACAGAGCAGCGGTATCAGCGATGGCGGGACGACCAGCCGCGTCTTTGGAACTTTCCTGTCGTGGATGCAGGACAAAAAGGCGCCTGTCTTTGTGATTGCGACCAGCAACGATGTCTCGGCGTTGCCGCCGGAATTGATGCGCAAAGGAAGATTCGACGAGATTTTCTTCGTTGACTTGCCGGCGCCTGCGGAACGCAAGGAGATCTTTTCCATTCATTTGCGCAAGCGGAATCGCGACCCCGAGGCCTACGATCTGGATGAATTGGCTCGCTTGTCGGTAGGGTTTTCGGGAGCGGAGATCGAGCAGGTCGTGGTGAGCGCCCTGTTCACGGCTTTCCACGATGGGCAACGCGAGTTGGTGCTGCAGGATTTGGTGGAAGCGCTGCAGGTCTCGGTACCGCTGTCGCGGACCATGCGGGAGGGGATTGCCGAGCTGCGCGACTGGGCCCAAACCCGTGCCCGGCCCGTAACGTCCGTCGAGGCCGAAGATACGGACGATATCCTCGACGGCCTTGAAATCGGCTGAGCCCATGCAGGAATCGCCGGTTGAATCGCTGCACCAGGCGATGGCGTCGATCGAAACCATGCTCGACGGAGGTCGTCTCGGACTTGCGTTCCGGTCTCACTGCGGAATCCGCGGCGGATACCGCCAGGACGACATTTTTCCGACGGCGTCGTCTATCAAGATCGCCATTGTCGCGGCTCTCCAGTTTCAATTCGAGGCGGGGAACGTTGATCGACGAACCTTGTGGGACTGGAGCCCGGAGGCCTTGGTTGGGGGATCCGGAGTCTTGTCGCATCTGTGCGGGCCGGCCTCGTTGTCGCTGGACGATCTGGCGACATTGACGCTGGTGGTTTCCGACAATACGGCGTCGAATGTTTGCCTGGCCGCC
>CAZYBA010000459.1:864-2465 GCA_964646105.1 uncultured Armatimonadia bacterium | reverse complement strand
TTCTCACGATCAGATTGCTCAAATGAAAAACTTGTTAGCCAACTTGCTTCCCGTTTCAGAATCGATGAACCAGTCACTCGGTAACAGTCCCTACGCCACAAAGCGCGATCGATACCGTGATGATTCGTCCTTCAAGCTAACTCGACGCTTTTCTTACGAGTACAACGTCTGGTCTCCTGAAACAGTCAATGAGCGCTCTACAAAACTGGCCAGCTGGCTTGTTCAAAGGTGGCCAGATCCGCGTCGTCTGCTAGATTAGTCGCCTTGAGGAGTGGACAAACCTCACTCCTCGTACACCCCCGCCCAAAACTCGAGCAGTTCCGGGTCGTCCGTCTCCGCTGCGAATTCGGCGATCTCGACCAGGAACACCGTGGCGAAACGGTCCCTGAGGTCGGGGAATGGCTCGTCGGGGACGGCTCCGCAGTCGCGGACGATGGCGCGGAATTGCGAGAAGGCGAGAGCGTCGGGGCTTGCGGAACGGCACCGGTCTTCGCAAAGGGCGCTGGCTGCAGAATGGAGACGATGTGCCAGTTCGGGGAGGTCCGCGGGAACAATGGAAAATCGGAGGGATGGCACCGCAGATTCGCAGTGAGCCGAGCTGTCCAGAGACCAGGTCAGATCCGCCCCGGTCTCCCAAATCCATCGCGCGAACGACCAAGCGTCCAGCCAATCGTCCCCGACTTGGCTTGCATCGGCGGCATTATTACCCAACGAATGCATCGGCAACAAAACCTCGAAGGGTGTCCCGACGCGCACCCTAGCCGCAATTTCGGCTTCCAATATCCCGATCGGGAGCGAGGAAACGTCGTTGAGGCTCCTCGGGGTAGGCAACAAAGACGAAACAGGTTTGGGCTCGGTCACGAATGGCGCATCCGAAAATCAAGTAGGCTTTCGTCTTACCAGGCGATTCGTTTCCCACCCAACCCGACCTATGCGACACGCGAATGCTTGGTCAGATCTCCGGGACCGGCAACTTGCCCTCGATGGTGTCGCGGACCCGCTCAAGATCCGCGCGCATTGCCTTTCGGATGAACCCCATCCCGATCAACGCGAATAGCAGAAGCCCAAACGAATGCGCGCGGAGTTGGTTTTGGAATTCGACCCGGGTTCCGTCGCCCCATTCGGACAGGCGGAAGACCATGGTTTCCGTGGACGAACGATCGACGGTTTCCATCGTGAACGAATGGGGTGGATCGAATGCGACGATCCGGTGACGAGCCTCGGTCACTTCCTCCGGACTCGCACCCGTCTTCTGCAACCACTCCGCCCCAAGACCCGTGGTGCTGTCCCCCACAAAATAGGTTTCCACGGCCGAATGCATCACCCGCGCGAAAACCGGGAAGTCGGTCATGAAAGCGAAAACTCGCTCCGGGGGAGCGCCCACGTTCGTTTGCACGCGTACGGAAAATGTCATGGCATCTCGCCCCCAGTGGAAAGCATTCCAGCCGACTGTCCGAAGGGGGAATGCCCGGACATTGTAACCCGGAGGGAGTATTGACTTGATGACGGCGTCAACAGGACCGGCGCGAGCGAAATCAATCGGGAGCAGGGCTTAACCGGGCAGGACAGGATCGGAGAAAAACCGTCCAATCGAACAGGCC
>CAZYBA010000459.1:0-854 GCA_964646105.1 uncultured Armatimonadia bacterium | reverse complement strand
CGGTCGACTGCTCGGGCGTCGCGAGGCCTATCCTAGGTCTCAGGGCAATCGGCGCAGCCGTGCCTTCGCGGTTTCCCAATCCGATACGGCCACCCGGCCTGTCCTCAGCCGCTCCGTGCGCTCCTCCAAGACCGTGCCATGCCGAGACGGGCTCGGAAACGTCTCCGGGGTTTCCGCAATACTGCGCCAAACCGTTTCCAAAAGATCCACCAGTTGGAAAACGGCAAAACAATCCGAAATCGGGATCGCCAACCAGGATCGCGTCAGGAAACTATCGTGGCACGACAGTTCGGATCCGCAGACTCATCAAAGGCCTTGACGCGCGGGTAAATCAGTACACGACCGGACGTCAACTCTCGAGACCGTACCTGCCGGAAGAGTTCGGCAACGTCGCCCCCACATGCCTGAAGGAGTTGCCTGCGAACCGCGTGGATTTCGTCAACCACAGGGTCGACAACAGTCTGTTCATTCGACATCGCAAACATCCTCCGGTGTGACGATCCGAGGCGGGACGTAGCCTTCCGCGCGCAACGTCGCATAGATATGAGGCAATCTATCCGAGTTGGCAATGTGGGTGCAATTCCACGTCACCAAGAAATCAACTTGGGCGACACTCGCCAGTGCAACATGCCGGGCGTCAACGAGAGCCTGTCTCGGCAACAGATGCTTGGCGATCAAAAGATTCGCCACGGCTTTCGGTACGAAACCCAATCCAGTCGCGGAAGTAAATCGACCGCGCGCAGCCTCCTCCGACAATCCGGTCGCGGAAACATGCCCAACCGAGTCGCGGAAGCAAAACGACGCTCGCGCAACCTCCCTAGGCAATCGGGGCGCGGAAAGATGCCCTGCCGTGC
>CAZYBA010000458.1:0-2484 GCA_964646105.1 uncultured Armatimonadia bacterium | reverse complement strand
CAGGTTTTGTCCGTGTCGCTCGCGCAGGAAAGGCTTGAAATCGAAAAGGTCCTGCTGCGCCGGGGCACCGCTTTGGAAAAGGTAGATCACCCGTTTGGCCTTGGGTGCAAATTGGGGAATGCCGGGAAGACCGGGGGTCGAGGCCCCCTTGACAGTTCCACCCGGCGGTTGGGAAGCCGCCGCGAGGTCGGACAGGCCGAGGGCGCCCAGCCCGAGGGTGGCGTTCAAGAGAAAGTGACGACGGGTGGCACGCAGCGGATCGACGGGTTGCATAGAATTCACCGTTTCCAAAGGGTAGCGTCGAGATTCAATATAGCCTGGCAGACGACGGTCATGGCGGCCAGTTCGACCGGGTCGAGATTGGCAGCGGGCTTGCGTTCCCCGACCGCGAGCAATGCGGCGGCGGCCGCCGGATCCTTCCGGAAATCGTCTTGCTGCTTCCGGTACAGATCGTCGAGGATCGCCCTTTCCACCTCTGTCGGACGACGGCCGGTGAGTCGTATGAAGGCGTTTTCAAAACCGCTCTTGGTCGCGACGACCCGCTCCGCCAGTACCCGTGCCGCTTCGACAAACTGGGGATCGTTCAGGAGCACCAGTGCCTGCAGCGGCGTATTGGTGTTGCTCCGCCGGGCAACGCAAACCTCACGGCTGGACGCATCGAGCGCCATCATGTTCGGCATGGGAGCCGTTCGCTTCCAAATCGTGTAGAGGCTGCGTCGGTAAAGGTCCGTCCCTACGGATTGCCGGTAACCGGGGCTCATCGTGTTGGTTTCGCGCCAAAGGTCTCCCGGTTGGTACGGGCTCACCGGAGGTCCGCCAATGCGCCGGTCGAGCAGACCGGCAGCAGCCAAGGCAACATCGCGAATGGCCTCGGCCGAGAGTCGGTGGCTCGGTCCACGGGAGAGAAGTCGGTTTGCCGGGTCCAGTTTTCGACTCGTCTCCGATGCCGCGGAGGATTGCTGCCACGTTTCGGAAAGCACGATCTGCCGGATCAAGCGTTTGATGTTCCAGCCGTTGTCCACAAAATCTCGCGCCAGCCAATCGAGCAAGGCGGGATGGGACGGCAAGGTTCCCTGGATGCCGAAGTCCTCGACCGTATCCACCAGAGCTTGTCCGAAGAGGATTCCCCAGATCCGGTTCACGGCGACACGGGCTGTCAGGGGATGGTCTGCCGACACCAGCCATCGCGCCAAAGCCAGCCGGTCCGCCACCGGGCTGTTCTTCCCATTTGGGGAAAACACCGCCGGCAGTGTTCGATCGACTCGGTTTGCATCAGAGCGGGGGGCATCGTAACGGCCGCGGGCAAGCACCCAAGTCGGTCGTGGACTCGCCATTTCCTCCATCGCCGGCACTTCCATCACCGGATCCTCAGCCGCCCAGACCCCGCGGCGCGCGGACGACACGGCATCCTGAGCCTTGCGGGTTTCCGGGTCGACCGCGGAGAAATAGTACGCCCGCAATGCAGATTCAAGCGAATTGGAGGGTTGCCGGACTGCATTGTCGAGTTGAAGTCCGTCGACGAGCTGGGCGGTCTCCAGCTGCGTCAGCGCCCGTGCGAAGATCGAGAGTTCGTCGATCGCCCCGCCTTGGAATCCCCGATCGCGGAATCGCTGCCCGAACGTCAGGGTATGTTGGCCGATTCCCTTCCAGAGGCGGTCCCGTAGAATCTCCTGCTCGGACGGACGTCCGTTGATGTCGATCCGCAACCCGCCGGCCTTGCTCGAGCCGTCGTAGACGACCGCCACGTGGGTCCAGGTGTCCTTGGGAATCGGGCGGGTGGTGCGCACCGCAATGGCGTTGCCCGGCCAGTGCCGGAAAATCCGTGCGGTCAGGACCCCTTTCTCGACCGACAGATCGTAGCCGTGGAAACCGACGTCCGTGCCGGAGCTGGCATGGAAAACCACCATTGGTTCGGGAATCGAGCGGGCATCCTTGATCCAGAACGCGATCGTCCAGGGCGTGTGCCTGGTAAACGGCGCCACTCCGGGAAAACTGACATTTTCCTCGCCATCGAGCAATACCGCATTCCCGGACCGTCCCGGGACCGTGCCGACGCCGCTGGAGCGATTTCCTCCCGGCAGTTTCTCACCGGCCCGGTTCGCCAGCGTGGCACCCGGTGGATCGTCGAAATCGAACCGTCCGATCCGGTCGGCAAGGACAGGGGTTCGGTCGGGGGTTGCCTTCCAAGCCTGGAAAGCCGCTTCCCGATCGGTTCGCGCCTTTGCCAGAGCCGCTTCCGCGCCCCGGACTGCGTCCACGGCATCGGAAATCGCCTTCTCCTGCGCCGGTTGCGGCAACAGGACTGTCGGAGTCGGAACGATATCGGATTGGTTGTAGAGTCCGTATTCGTCGATGGAGTTGAAGAGCGCCGTGAACGAATAATAGTCGCGGTGGGAAATCGGATCGAACTTGTGATCGTGGCAGCGCGCGCACTCCAACGTCAGCCCGAGGAAAGCGGTCCCCAGGGTGCGGACACGGTCAGCG
>CAZYBA010000457.1:2043-2499 GCA_964646105.1 uncultured Armatimonadia bacterium | reverse complement strand
CAAAGGGGACCAAGGGAGACAAACCCCGCCCCGTCCTGCCCAACCTCCCCGTGGTCGCGGGACCGTCGCTCGAGATCGACGCCATCGAGGTCCGACGCAATGGCAAACGCTGGAAAGACCGCATCACCATCGGAGGGCAAGAGGCGCAAAGCCTGGCCGATCTCGCACAAAAACAACCCGCCTACCCCACCGCACTCGCCAGCGCCGCCCGATCGCTGATCCTGCGTTTCTTGAACGGTCCGCTCCGCGACGCTCGTCTCGCCGCCGTCGATCGCAGCCTACTGCCGCCTCCCGCGGCGCCCGCACCGACCATTACCCAGGCTGAACTCGAAGGCAAACCGGTCGATCCCGCCAAACTCTTGCCCGCACGCTGAGCCGTTCAGCCAATGTCTTGGCCCGTCCTGGTTTTTGACATCGAGTCACTGCCCGACATCGCAGGGTGGCGTCGCCTGAACC
>CAZYBA010000457.1:0-2033 GCA_964646105.1 uncultured Armatimonadia bacterium | reverse complement strand
CCGCACCGACCATTACCCCGGCTGAACTCGAAGGCAACCCGGTCGATCCCGCCACCGAGGCGACCGACCTGATCCGCAAGGCCGATGTCCTGCGCCGCGACGGCCTCACCGGTTCGGCGTTGATCCACCTGCGCCAGGCGGTTTCCACCCATCCCCGCGCCGCCGCACCCCGATTGGCACTGATGCGTGCCTACGCCGATCTCGGGCGAGGCGCGGACGCCGCCGACGAAGCCCGGCGCGCGTTGCAGCTGGCCCGCGACCTCAACGACGACGACCGCCGAGAACTCGCACAGACCGTGGCGCGCAATCTGGCGAACGGTCAATCGTCGGCGGAATCGCGCACCGCGTACGAAGCAGCCGTCAAGGCCAACCCCGACTCGGTCGACACCCGCGTCGCCTACGCCGATCTCCTGCTCGCCCAAGGCGACACACCGCTCGCCGAGGTCCAGTTCCGGATCGCACGCAAGAAGGATCCGTCCAACGCCGACGCTGCCCGCGGACTAGGACGCATTGTCGCGGCGCGTGGCGACCTGGACGAAGCCCTTAAGGAAGCGGCCGAAACGCCCCATCCGCTCGGACGCTGGACCTTCGCCACCGTGGTTTTCCTCGACGCCGCGTCCCCGATCGCTGTCCGCATCGCACAGACCCGCAGCGGCTGGGAAGCCGGCCAAGTAAGCCGGGAAGCGTTCTACAAGGCGGTCAACGCCCAATCCGAACGCGCGTCCCGACTGGTGGCCCTTCTCACCACATCCCCCTCGCCCGACACGGTCTCCGATTCGGAGAAAAACGCCCATCGACGGCGTGTCTTGGCGGCGACATTGCTCTCGCAGGCGGTTTCCACACTCGCCACATTCCTCGAAACCGGCGAGGCGGCCGCGGGAGTCCGTTCGCGTACCCTCCTCGAGGAATTTCTGCGGGAAATGAAGAACGCGACCGATCCGCCCAAGGTCCCCATCCCCGCACGGCCCGCCCCGGCCAAGCCCGCAACTCCCTGACGGACCGGCGCGAAAGACCCGGGTCTGGATCGTCAAGCAGGCCCATCCCGACGTGCGATCCAACATCCCGTAGCCCAGAGCATCCGGAGCAAGCCGCCGGTTTGGGGCACGGGATTGTGGCTGGCTGGACAGTCTCCCCCCGGATCAGTCGCCGGAAGGTTGTTGCGCGATGGTCCGCTCCGCCAGCATCCGGGTGAATTCGCGCGCACCCGATTCCGACAAGTGCACCGGATCGTCGAACAGACTGTCGTCCATCCAATCGCTGGCGTCGATCACCTCGACCCCTTCGGAAGCCGCCAACGACCCAATCCATTGCTGGTAGGCGCGCCAACCACTGGTCGTCCGCAGGCGTTCCCGATTCCGACGCGGTTGCGGCATTTCGAGAAGAACCACCCGCACCCCCCGCGCCCGGGCGTCCGCAATCAGGCGTGCGATCGGCGCGACAAACGGCTTGCCGACCCAGCGTTGGCACCGTTCGGAGAATCGCCTGTCACTGGACTCCAGCAATGCATTGAAATCGTCACGACGTCCCATCGAGTTCGAGTCTTCGCGGGCGAATCCCCAGTTGCCGACCCGACGACGGCCCTGTTCCACTTTGGCCCAGATGTTATCCCGGTAGACCAGGTACGGAATTTTGCGCGACAGGTTGAAAACGAGCCGGTCCGTAAACGATTCGGCATAAAGCCCGATGGTGGATCCGTCGACCAGATGGTTTGCAATCGACCGATTGCCGGACAGTTCCATCGGGGCCGGTTCGGAGAGCGTCAATCCGAAGAAGCCGTAGTAGACGGTCCGGGGGTTGCCTCCCCGTTTCAGGAATTGCCTCCAGACCAGGTAATGTTCCGGTGCATACGACGATCCAAGTCCCAGTTCCGCGGCCGGATTCCCTACCCGGGTCTTGTTCCAGACTGTCGCGTCAATGCCGGCGGCGATCACGGAATTGCCGAGAAAAACCGTGTCCGTCTCGGTGGTCGCCGCGTCCTTACAGAACAGCGCAACCGGTTTGGAGTTGCGGAAGACAAACGGCAATGCCGCATT
>CAZYBA010000456.1:0-2505 GCA_964646105.1 uncultured Armatimonadia bacterium | reverse complement strand
TCGCCGCCGCAGTGACACCGCGGTTTCAAGGGCACGGTCCAGCCGGGAGCAGTGCTCGGGCTCGAGGAAACCTTCCAGCACCACAAAACCATCCCGCTGAAATGTTTCCCGGACCGACGTCGTCGTCATCCGTACGCCTCCGGATCTCATTGGTGCCTTGTATCAGGCAATGATCTTGTGGGCGACCTCGCCAGCGACATCGGTCAACCGGAAATCCCGGCCTGCGTAGCGATAGGTCAACTTGAGGTGATCAATACCGAGCAGGTGCAGCATGGTGGCGTGCAGGTCGTGGATATGCATCTTGTCGTCCTGCGCGAACCAGCCGTAATCGTCGGTGCCTCCGTAGACAAAGCCGGGCTTGACCCCGCCCCCGGCGAGCCACATGGTGTAGCCGTGCGGATTGTGGTCGCGTCCGTCACCGCCCTGCGCGGTCGGCGTACGCCCGAATTCCCCACCCCACAGAACCAGCGTATCCTTGAGCAGTCCACGTGCCTTGAGATCCTTGAGAAGGCCGGCGATCGGCTTGTCCACCTCCCGGGCGTTTTTCTCGTGGTCATTGCGCAGATTCCCGTGTTGGTCCCACTTGTAGGAGTGGGTCACTTGGACGAAGCGCACTCCAGCCTCGGAGAAACGCCGGGCCAGGAGGCATTGACGTCCGAAGTTGTCGGTAGGATCGGTCCCGATGCCGTAGAGGTCGAGGGTGGCCTTGCTTTCGCCGGAGATGTCCATTACCTTCGGCGCGTCACGCTGCATCCGGAACGCCAGTTCAAAGCTCTGGATACGGGACTCGAGCTGCGGATCCGCCCCCCAGTGTGCGGCTTGTTCCGAGTTCATCGCGGAGATCAGGTCGAGTTGCTCGCGCTCGACCGTGGTGGACAGGTCCCCGGACAAATGGTTGATCCGTGCGTCCCGTGCCCGCACCGCCGCGTTGCCGATCGGCGTGCCTTGGGCCCATGCCGGAAGAAAAGCGCTGGACCAGTTCTGGACCCCGCCATGCCCGAGGGTCGGGCAGATGGTAACAAAACCGGGCAGATTCCTGTTTTCCGTACCCAACCCGTAGGTCACCCAGCTTCCCATCGAAGGCCGGATGAACGTGTCGGAGCCGGTGTGCAGGGCGAGCAATGCGCCACCATGCGCCGTGTTTGAACCATGCATCCCGCGCATCACGCACAGATCGTCGGCGCACTTCCCAACCTCGGGGAACAGGTCGGACACTTCGATTCCACTCTGCCCGTAGCGACGGAATTCCCACGGACTCTTGAGGAGATTGCCGGTTTGGGCGAAGACGACACGGGGGCGCGGACCCGAATACGGTTTACCGTTGTCGCGATCGAGCAGCGGCTTGTGGTCGAACGTATCCACCTGACTCGGTCCACCGTGCATGAAAACAAAGATGACCCGCTTGGCCTTGGCGGGGAACATCGGTTTCCGGGGAGCCAACGGATCGGGCGGAGCCGCCTGAGCCTCTTGAGCCATCAGTGCGGACAATGCCAGCCAGCCGAAGCCCGAGGCGGATTGGCGCAGCAGGTCACGTCGATTGAGTGCGGTGGTCTCGCGGTTGCAATAGGTGGGTCGCATGGGTTTAGCCTTGGGAAAAATCGGGGGACTCAGTCGACATAAACGAATTCGTTGCTTGCAAGGAGCACTTGGCAAAGTGCTGCCCAGGTTTCGTCTCGGCGCGCGGCATTGGAAGTCCCGGGGCCGGACGCCGACTCGATGCGGGCGAGGAACCGCATTGCACGGGCGGATTCGGCCGGGAACGGCTTGCGCTGCAGTGCCAGGCGGTAGGCATGGTCGACACGATCCTGGTCTCCCGCCTCGGGAAGGTCCCGGAGCACGCGCCGGGCGAATGCCCGAGCCTGTTCCCGGACCATCGGACTGTTGATCAGGTAAAGGGCCTGCGGGGCGACCGTTGTGGAGGACCGGCGGGCATTGACCATGCTCGGGTCTCCGAAGTCGAACGCTTGGAACCAATCGTAGACAGCGTTACGAATCACCGGCAGGTAGATCGCGCGACGTGGCAAATCGTACTGGGCGGCATTGCCGGACTGGTCGTTTGTCACGTAGTCGCCGTTGGGCGTGGGCAACAAATTCCCCCCCACCGTAGTGTCGAGGGTCCCTGCAACGAAATGCAGGGAATCCCGCAGTGGTTCGGCCTCGAGCCGGCGCCGGTTGGCTTTCCAGACCAGTCGATTCTCGGGGTCTTTGGCCTCGGCGACAGGGTCGCGGCGCAATGCACTCTGGCGGTAGGTTTCGGAGAGCATGATCCGCCGGATCATCCGCTTGCGTGACCAGTTGTCGTCGTTGGCGAACGTCGTGGCGAGCCAGTCCAGCAGCTCCGGATGACTCGGTTTTTCGCCGCGGAGCCCCCAGTTGTCGACTGTGGCCACCAGCGGCTGCCCGATCAGGTGCATCCAGATCCGGTTGACAGCCACCCGCGCGGTCAGGGGATTCTCCGGCCGCGTCAACCAGCGCGCCAGATCGAGACGTCCCGAACTGTTCGGG
>CAZYBA010000455.1:1213-2512 GCA_964646105.1 uncultured Armatimonadia bacterium | reverse complement strand
CACGCCGCGGACATGGCTAAGCATTGAATCAGGGTGGTAGACACACCCGCAGCGACGGGACGAGCAGGATAGGGGACCCGGAATGGCAATCATGCGGAACTGGTCGGGAACGGTGGAATTCAGGGCTCGGACATCGGCGACTCCGGACAGCGTTGCGGCGGCGCAGGCTGCCTGTCGCGCGGCCACGCGTTGGAAACCAATCGGCACCGCGCATTCGTTCAACCCCATCGCAGACACGGTGGGAACTCAGGTGGCAATGTCCGGAATGGACGCGATTCCCGCCTTGGACGAAGCGCGATCGACCGTGACCGTACAGGCAGGGATCACGTACGCAAACTTGGCGGCATGGCTGCAAGAGCGTGGCTGGGCCCTGCGGAATCTTGCATCGCTGCCCCACATTTCCGTCGGCGGTGCGATTTCGACGGGCACGCACGGCTCGGGCGATCGCAACGGCAACCTGGCCACGTCTGTACTTGCGCTGACATTGCTGACCGGAAACGGCGACATGATTTCGCTGTCCCGGGAAAACGACCCGGATCGTTTCCCGGGCGCGGTGGTCTCGCTCGGCGCACTGGGACTGATTTTAGATGTCACCCTCGAGATTGTTCCCTCGTTCACGGTCCGTCAGCATGTCTATCGACACATGCCTTGGGACTCGTACACGGATTTCTTCGATGCGGTGCATGGCTCGGCGTACTCGGTTTGCGCGTTCACCGATTGGAGTGCGGATGGGGTTTCGCAGGTTTGGCGAAAGGCGGTCGACTCCGATCCGGACCCCGGCGCGTCGTTTTTCGGTGCGTACCGTGCCGATACCGATTTGCACCCGATCGCGGGCACGGACCCGATCCATTGCACGCCCCAATGCGGGGCTCCGGGACCGTGGCATCTGCGCCTCCCGCATTTTCTGCCCGGATTCACGCCGAGCCGCGGGGACGAAATCCAGAGCGAGTTCTTTGTTCCGCGGGACGGCGTGGAGGACGCACTGGATGCGGTGCTTTTGTTGGGAGATCGGATCCGGCCCGTGTTGTGGATTTCGGAAATTCGCACCGTTGCCGCGGACGACCTTTGGATGAGTCCGGCCTATGGACGAGATGTCGTTGGGATCCATTTCACGTGGAAAAAGGATCCCGCGGGAGTCGCGCAGGCGGTAGGCTGGATCGAGGATGCCTTGGCTCCGTTCGGCGCGGTGCCGCATTGGGGAAAGGTCTGGAACCGGGAGGGACCCCAACTCCCCCGGTTCGCCGATTTCTGCAAACTGGTCCGCGACTTGGATCCCGACCGGCGGTGCCGCAACCCGTA
>CAZYBA010000455.1:0-1203 GCA_964646105.1 uncultured Armatimonadia bacterium | reverse complement strand
GTATTCTCGACAGAGTCCAGTGAGCCACACATGCTGCTTCGCGGACCGCGGGGCGGGCGCGCAGACATCGGGAATTCACGGTAGTCGATCACGTACGTTGTGGTGCGCGTTTCTCAGGACCGAACGGGTTTATCGACGTTTTCCGGTGTGAAAACCGCGGTTTTTCGTGCAACTTGCGTACGATTCGACCGGGAAAGCCGTCGCTGCGGAGACGTATAATGGCCCAATGAATTCCCCCGCGGCCACGCTCGCCGGATTTCCCCGTCCCGGCGCCCTGTCATGGTTCCTCGGGATTGCGTTTCTGGTTTGTTATGTGCCGGTCTTTGTCCAGTTCCTGATCCCGCGCTGGCTCACCGACGATGCGGCGACGCATGGCTGGTTGGTATTGCCGATTGCGGCGGCGGTGGTGTGGGGCAAGCGGAACGTCCTGCGGCGTCTTCCTCGTGAAAGTAATCCCTGGGGAACGGTCTTGGTGGCCGCGGCGCTGCTCCTGCACCTTGTCGAAAAGGCCCTCGACATCAACGGACCGTCGCCGGTATCCATTCCCCTGTTCGTTGCTGGCGCTGTCTGGGCCACGTGCGGGACCCGTTGGCTACGCGAACTGTCGTTTCCGATCGCCTACCTGCTCTTCATGGTGCCGGTTCCCGGCGGACTCACCCAAGCGGTCTCGTTTCCGCTACGCCTGCTCGCCACCGACGGCAGCAAATGGGTGGCGTCCCAATTCGGGGTCGTTCTCTACGGCGCCGGCATGAATGTCGAATTCATGCAGCCCCGCGGCAACGAATATGTACGGCTGTTGGTGGCGGATCCGTGCTCCGGCCTGCATTCCCTGATGGCGATCAAGGCGCTGCACGCGATCACCGCCTATGTCTCGCGGTTGCGTCTCGGTTGGAAATGGGTGCTCTTCTTTTGCGCGTTGCCCATCACCCTCGCCGCCAATGTCTGCCGGATGACACTCATCATCCTGATCTGCGCGTATGTCAGCAAGGATTTCGGCCTCCGTGTCTTCCACGACTGGTCTCCTTATGTCCTGTTTCTATTTGTTTTCGCCATCCTGATCGGGATTGGTCGCCTTATGGAACGTGCGACGGGTGGAGATCGGCTGGCGCGGGAACGCAAGAGCGCGGAAGATGCCGCCGCGGAGCAATGGGGGAATCGGACTGCGGAATTCAGCGGCCGAAAGCCACCGGTCTTCGCAGTGGC
>CAZYBA010000454.1:0-2544 GCA_964646105.1 uncultured Armatimonadia bacterium | reverse complement strand
AACGAGTAGGAATAGGACAGAGTCGTCCCTGCACTGCGTAGGTCCAGGGCATCGATCGCATTGTCGACGGTGTCGTTGGTGGATGCGAAGGCCCAGGTTCCGATCCCCACCCGATGGCGTGGACCGTCGGTTTCGAAGTAGTTACCTTGGGCATTGGTGGCCGTTGCGGTGGCGGCGACAATGGTGACGACGGCGATGTTGCGCAGGGCGTTTTGAATTGTCATGGGTTCGTTTTCTGGTTGGTGATTGTCCGGTCGCGGGACTCTGGCAGCCGATGGGATCGCGACCGCTGGATTGGATTGCTTCTACAACGAAACGCCGGGCTCGGCAGGTTCCCGGTCGTCCGTCGCGGGCTGATGGGATCAACGCACGGGTTTGACGCATGGTCATTCCTCCGAAATTTGAGTTTCGCTCATGCGGACCCGGACGACGTCACGCGATCGGCAGGTTTTGTGCGGGACCGTAGTCGGAGACGACTGCCTGACAGCCGTATGGCCGCCGCGAGGGGGCAGACCCAGACCGGGGATAGGTTATTCTCCGAAGAGCAAATGGTAGGCGTTCCCGACCTCTTTCGGAAGGAAGACGGTGAGGCATGGCCAGAGCAGTCCACCGATCGCGAAGTGCCCGATGGTGAGGCCGAGAAAGAAGGGGATTCCCTTTTTGAAGAGTTCGAGCCCTCCGATGCGCAGGATGGCCGCCTTGACACCCCACGCGATCAGCATGGGGAACCAACTGGTCGACGTATCCCCGAAGGCATTGGCTACCAGGAATCCGAGCGGGTGGAACGGGCTCCCGATCCATCGTCCCCGGAGCCAGCCCAATCCGCCGGCGATTCCGAATCCTGCGAAAACGGCGCGCATGCGTTCCGGATCTTGTCTCGGGGGGACGGAGAGGTAGCTGGCGATCAGTTCGTAGCTTTGCCGGGCTTGTTTTTCCCGGTATTCGCCGTATGCGCCTGCCGACGGAATCAGGTTGGAGCCTTGGTCGTAGTACGCGCCGAGGTGGGCGGAAAAGGCGCCCCAGAGCCCGACCACGACGGCCAGGAACAACGCCACGAACAGGATCCGCCGTGGAATCCGCGCGTCATCCGCCAACCGGGTCGCGTCCAATTGGTACGCCGACTGTTCCAGGACATGATGGTGGTTGGAAAGAAAACTGAGGCTGGAGAGCAGCACCAGCGAGCCGGGACCCCCGAGGCTGAGTGCGGTGGGGACAGAGAGGGTGTTGAGGAGCAGGTCGCGGGGTTGGCCGAACGGGTAGAGGAATTGGAACGGCACGCCGGTTTCGGCGCGCATGCGGGCATAGACCAGGGCCATCAGGGCGACGATGCCGAGGTAAGGCACGGCGATCCAGAGCGACATCCCGCCGAGGCGGCAGAAGCCGAGCACAAACACGGTGGCACCGAGGAGTCCGATCCACGCCGTTCGTGCGGACCGGGTTTCCGCGCTGGGTATCGGTGCATGGAATGCGGTGTTCCAGGATGCGGTCAGGTGGGGGCGTAGGCGCCAGATCAGGAACAATGCGACGGCGATGTAGCCGCCGGCGCTCTGTTCCTTGGTGAACGGGAAGCCGGGCTGGTCGATTCCCAGGGCGGTCCCGCTGACGGCGAAGAGGCGGTTGACAACATAGAAGAACCAGATGCTGAACGAGAGATCGAGTGGGACGAAGTAGCCCAGCCCGATGGCGTCGAGCATGAAGAAGACGCGGACGGCTTCGAGCGGGGTCCAGGGACGGTCCGGGAATTGGTTGGAGAAGGAGAGGGCGAAGCCGGGGGCGGGGATGGACGGCCAGAGAGCGTGGGCGATGTTGAGTAGGTTGAACGCGGCGGCTGCGGAGAAGCCGAGGATGAATAGCGGTCGTCCTGCGTTGCGTGTCGGAGTCGGATCGGTGAGGGCCATCGGCAGGGTCAGCAACGGAAATGCCAGACGTTCATCCTCGGTCCACGGCTTACGCAGCAAGGTTGCGGCACTGAAGATTCCGACCATGAATGCGGCGAAGAACATGGTCCAGCAGAGGAGCGGAAGCAGCCAAACGTTCCACGGAATGGTGCCCGCTCCCCCGCCTTCGTAATAGCGGATGATGGAGGGGAGATCGTGGGGTGCCCACCAGCTGGGGAGGAAGCGGTCGAGGCCGGCGAGTCGGCTTTCGGACGGGCTCCCGGGTCGTCCCCAATAAGTGAGCGCCACCAGGTTGGGGAGCATTCCGCGGACATGGTAGAGGCCGCTGAGGACGACCCCGACGGTGGCCATGGCGTAGATGAGCAGGATTTGCGCGCGCGAGAGTGCGAGCCGCGGTGCGAATCGTTGGACGATCGGGCGGCTGAGGGCCAGGGCAAGCAGGATGCCGAAGGCGGGCAGGGGCGGGACTCCGGTGCTGATGTATTGCCCGGTGACCAGTTCGGTATTGCGCACCGCGGCGGCGGTGACGGCTATCCAAGCCAGTCCGACGGCGATGGCGAACGCCGCGGCGCGTGTTGTCATGCGTAACCCGTGTTGGACGACGGGACGTTCTCCAGGGAATCGGTGACGGCTGCTGCGGCGGGTG
>CAZYBA010000453.1:0-2563 GCA_964646105.1 uncultured Armatimonadia bacterium | reverse complement strand
ATCCCGCTGCTGTAACGGGCCGCGTTCCAAACCGCACCGGGTACCGTGCCGACCGCATCCGGGGGCAGGCGGTTCCAAAACAACGATCCGTTGACAGCCGCGTGGCCCTCTACAGTCAATGTCTGGGGGTGGATCCAGTTCGGAGGAGTCAGTTGCAACATGGGGGAGAGTCTGGTTCGGTGAATTTCGGGGTCGGGCTACGACGTTGTGTCGCCGAGCAGGAAGCTGACGTTGGGGGCGAGGGCCGTGGCTTGGCGGGACATCCCGATGTCGTTGGGATGGATGCCGTCGACCGTGGTTTCGGTGTCCGAACGGAACAGGACGGCGGCGTGGAGGAAATGGAGGCCGGGAACTCCCGCCCGACGATGGCGATCGACGGTCGACGCAAGACGGTTGGTGGCGAAATCGTAGGTCTTGGCGGGGTCGAAGTGGGACCGCCCGACAAACAAGATGGGTGTGGTTGCGCGACGACGACGGATGGATTGGATCAGGTAGTCCAACCTCGGGATGAATGTCGCGCTCGGCAGCGAACCGGCGTTCCAAAGGCAATCGACGATGTACAGGGCAGGATCGAGTTCGGCGAGCAGGTCGGAGACCGATGGGTCCAACAGGCATTGCCCGGCAAATCCGAGATTGATCAACTCGCGGTCCAGGACCCGCTTGAGACGGTTGCACCAGGACATTCCGGGACGTGACGCGGCCATGCCCTGCGCGATCGATGTGCCGTAGACGACAACCGGTTTGTTGAGCGGAGTTGTCGGCGCCGCCGGTTGCAGGACCCCGTTCGCATCCACCGCGAGCTCGAGTTGCTGCAGGACGTTGTTGAGCGGCAACTCCAACATGAACTCGGTAGGATCGAACGCTTCGACCGAAACCGTCGCGCTGTTGATCAATCCCGAGGGTGCGGTGTTCGCGACGAAATTCCATTCGCCGTCCGGGGAACGTCGATAAATGTCGATGCCACTGGTCGCGGCCATCGGCATTGTGGCTGAGACGCCGTCCGGTTTTTCACCGAGGCGCCAGCGCAGCCCCAGGTTGCGTGTGGTGGCGATGAATCGAACGGAGATTCCGGCGCTCTTGGTGGAGCGGTTCCAGACCTCCGGGCGGAGTTTTCCGATTGAGCGGATCGGCAGGCGTCCCCACGGGGAATATCCCGGGTCCCATCCACGTCCTTCCACCGTCAACAGGGAAGCATTCAAAAACGGTGTCAACTGTCGCATGGTCGCTTTCGGGAACGGTTGGACACCGTTCCCCCGGCGAACACAATCGCAAGTTTCGTGCCCGCGGATTCGCGTTCGGGAAACCCGCAAATGGACTGGTAACGCAAAAGTAGTGCCCGTGTTGTGCCTGCGCCCTGAAAGTCAGGATGGTAGCAAACGGCATCCGGGGCGGTGCCGCGGGAACTCGATCGTGCCGCGATCGGGACCTACGGTCAGGCAACCCGGCATTGATGCGGCTTCGGGATGATCCAGTGAGGCGCGGTCAGATCGCCCGCACGGGGTGCATCGGGATCCCGCGTTAGGAAAGGCGCGTCAGAAGGGAAACGATGTCGGGGGGGGGGGGACGCGCCGGACGTCCCCTGCCGGTTTTCAGCCAACCAGAGGGCGTAACGCGCGCTCCATCTGCTCTGCCAGACGCAACATCCCCAGATCGCTCGGATGGGTTCCGTCCACGGTCGCATCGAAATCGTCCCCGAGCATCCGGCCGGCGTCCACCAGGTGCAACCCCGACATCGTCGAGCGCTTCAGATCGGCAACGGCCTTTTGCTGCTGCGTATCGGCGTTCCCACGCGCCCGGGCCGGGTCGAAGTGGATTCGGCCGACGAAGACGATCGGCACCGCGGGGCGGGCTTGGCGGATGGACTTGGCGATCGACTGGACGCGCTGCGCCAGTTCGCGTCCCCCCAGCGAGCCGGAGTTCCACAGGCAATCGATCACGACCGCCGCCGAATCGATTTCCCCGATGCAGTCCCCGATTTCCGGGTCGAGACGTCCCTGGCCGGCAAAGCCGAGATTGACTACGGGCCAGTCCATTTTGCGTCCGAGGATTGCGGTCCATGCCATGCCGGGGCGCGAGGCTGCGGTTCCTTGGACAATGGAGGTGCCGTAGACGACGATCGGTTTGGTGCGGTTGCCGGTTCGCTCCGGGGGCTTGGAAATCCCGCCCGGGGACGCCACCGCGAGCGCGCGCACGGAGTTGTGGAGGGGGAGGTAGAGGAGGCACTCACGGGACGCCGCGCCGGCGAAACGGACCGTGGCTTCGTTGGCAGGGCCGCTCGGGCGGCCGTTCTGGACAAAGCGCCATCCGCGGTCGGGGGTGCGGACATACAGATCCACGCCGCTGTGCGCGGTGGACGGGAGGTGGGGCATCGAGAGTCGGCTGGATCCCAACTCCCAGCGTATGTCGAGCTGGGCTCCTGCGCAGGCGAAGCGCAGGGCGATACCGGCCGAGTGGGTCGCCTTTTCCCAAAGTTCAGGCCGGAGCTGCCCGCGGAGCCGTTCCGGCAACCGGATCCACGGCGTCCCCGGTTGGGTCCAACCCCGCCCCTCTACGGTCAACGTTT
>CAZYBA010000452.1:0-2563 GCA_964646105.1 uncultured Armatimonadia bacterium | reverse complement strand
TCTAATTGGGGGCGATCGTTCCCCCGACCGAGGTGACCACGGAACTGGTACGGAGACCCTTTCCAGCCTAGGAAAGTGTGTCCCGTCGGGACTGCCGAGCGGCCCCTTCGGCGATTCTGCCGGGCGATCCTCGTTTCTTCGCGAACGGTTCCCGATCCCGGCAGCGGTGCGCCCTTCCAAGGCACTAATCCCGTCTCGGCCGCGCCCCGGCTACCGTGCGCGCTTTCGATCGTGGGAGGCGTCTCGTTACCAAAAGTCAATCCAGTTTCAGGAACGGTCTGAGTTTCTCCAAACGTTTTTCTCCGATTCCCTTCACCGTTGCCAAATCTTCGATGGTCTGGAATCGACCTTTCGCCTTCCGGGCTTCGAGAATTCGTTCCGCCGTTGATTTCCCGACCCCGGGCAACTGCTGCAGCGCATCCGAATCGGCAGAGTTCAAGGAAACCGTACCGTCGCCAGGCGTGGAGAACTTGCGCCGCGACGGCGGTTTGGGCTTGTCGTCGGCAGGCGACGATTTTCCGAGCACACGTCCCCGAGAAGGCGTTCCTTTCTGTACGGGTGTGGTCGGCTTTTCCTGGTCCAGTGCGTTCTCGATCGCGCCCTCCGTGGCAGCCATCGGAACAACGATTTGGTCGGAATCTTCGAGGCGCGCGGCCAGGTTGAGAGCATCCTTGTCGGCATTGCGTCCAAACCCTCCGGCGGCATGGATTGCACGTTGCAAACGAGACCCTGGCGGGAGTGTGTACACACCCGGTTGGCGGACCTTGCCGCTGACATGAACGACAATCGCAGCCGGTTTCGCGGCCGGGTGTTCCGGTACCGCCAAGGGGGCCACCTGCGCGATTGTCGGTTCCGGGGCAGGGGAAGCAGGATCCACCGATCCGGTCGGTTCCGGCGAGACCTGGATGGCGTTCGCGGGCGGCGACACTTGTCCGCCGGCCCAGGCGGCGACTCCGAGTCCGAGCAATGTCAATGCGGCAACGGCGAGACCGGCACGCTCCCGAGGGTTTTCAGGCAACATCGAAAATATCCTTTCTTTGCTTACTAAAACGGTCGCGGAATGTCGATTCTGACAAAATCTGCAAATTTGAGTACGAACTTTTTTGCGGAATCGCGGGTGACACGGTGGCAGTCGGAACATTGCGCGGTTCTGGTGGGGGCGTTGGGAGTCGGCGGGACAGGGACATCGACTGTTGCAACGCTGTCGGGACCGGTGACAGCCGGATCGGGATCGGCGTACAGTGGAGGCATGCGGATTGTGTTCGCCCCCGACTCGTACAAGGGGTCGTTGACCGCGCCGGCTGTGGCGGCGGCGATGGCCACCGGGTTTTCCCGTGTCTATCCGGACCTGCAATCGGTGTTGGTTCCGCTCGCCGACGGTGGGGAGGGAACTGTCGAGGCGATGGTTTCGGCGACCGGGGGGATTCTGAAAACCACACGGGTGACGGGTCCGCTCGGGGGTACGGTCGATGCGCGATGGGGGGTATTGGGGGACCGGGAGACCGCGGTGGTGGAACTGGCCGAGGCTGCCGGGCTGACTCGTTTGCCACCTGGAAAGCGCGATCCCGAGGTTGCCACCACCTTGGGAGTCGGGGAAATGATCCGGACTGCGGTTCGGCAACCCGGCGTACGTCGTCTCGTGGTGGGATTGGGGGGCAGTGCCACCAACGACGCCGGAGCCGGGATCCTGCAGGCATTGGGTTGGAGTCTGCTCGACAGCACTGGCAAGGACATTGGTCCGGGGGGGATCGGGTTGCACGCCTTGCATCGAGTGCGGCCTCCGCGGACGTCGGTGATTCCCGACGACATCACGGTGACCATTGCGGTCGATGTGGACAATCCGCTGGTGGGTCCGGACGGGGCGAGTGCGGTGTTCGGCCCGCAGAAGGGAGCAGATCCGTCCATGGTGGCGCGGCTTGACTGCGCGTTGTCGCGGTTTCGGGACTGCGTCGGGCAGGACGATTTCCCGGGGGCGGGTGCGGCCGGCGGGGCTGCGTTTGGGTTGAGAGTGGCGTTCCCCGGCGCCCGCTTCCGTCCAGGGATCGAGTTGGTGATGGAGACCGTCGGGTTCGACGGCTTGCTCGAGCATGCAGCGCTGGTGGTGACCGGAGAGGGGCGTTTGGATCGGCAGACGCTCTCGGGCAAGGTGGTGGCTGGAGTGGCACGGCGTTGTGTCGACGCCGGAGTACCGGTGGTTGCCTTGGCGGGTGGTGTCGATCCGCAGGTTGCTTGGGCGCAGTGGCAACGGATCGGGTTGTCCGCGGTGTTGCCGGTGGTGCCGGGACCGTCGACGTTGGCGGAGGCGATCGGACATGCCGGGGATTGGGTCTCGGATGCGGCGGAGCGCGCGGCCCGTTGGATGGCGATCGGAAGCGGTTGGTCGCGCTAGTTCCGGTGGACAAGGTCGTTCGTGGGACCTCGGTCGGCGACGGCAATACCGGATTGGGAACCGCTTGATCGGAACAGCGATCCGAGGGATTGTGATCTGCTGGCAAGTCGGCAACCCGGTCGATTGATTGCGGGTTATCAGTCACGACCGCGGGGGGGGGGGTGGGCGTGACAA
>CAZYBA010000451.1:0-2565 GCA_964646105.1 uncultured Armatimonadia bacterium | reverse complement strand
GGTCCTTGTGCGCGGGAATCCGGTGGACGTCCACATCCACCACACCCAAACGGCGGGCAACATCGATTTCGCGGGCGCCGGTCTCTTCGCAGAGTTCACGCAGAGACGCATCCGCGACGCTGGCGTCCGAATCTTCCACATGACCGCCCGGCTGGACCCAACGTTCGATCTTTTGGTGCCAGAGCACGATCAGCTCCGGACGATCGGGATGGATGGCAAGGCAACTGGACGTGATATGCCCCTCGGGCGTTTTTCGTGAAAGCGGTTGAGGATTCTCATTCAGGAAAACGAGAATGTCGGCAAGATGGGAAGCCTCGGTGGCATCCGCGGGCTGGTGCTTCTGGAGTGCGTCCCGAAGATCGTTGATTCTGGTGTCGCGCATTGCTCTTCCCTCATAGGTTGGTAAAAATCAAAACACCGGTGTCATAGGGTACGGCGGTGCCTACTGCAGCCGGTCCAATCGGCCCGGCGGAATCGCGACTTGGTTCGCAAACTCCAATGTCTGTAAGGAACCGGTTTGTCGCACCCGGGATTGTCTTCAAGCCATGGGACGACACAAGTCTATCCGGAGAGCGATTTCTTCGGCTCTCGTCCGAGGGCCGGTTTCCGGAGCCACCTGCTCTTCGTGGAGGACCGCGCCATCGAACATCACCCCCGCCCGACGATGTTCTCGGTGTCGACAATCACCAGTCGGATGGTTTCGTACGGGGATTTCTCGCCCGCCTCGTAAGCACCGCGAGGCGTTCGCCCGGGAGCAGGGCCATGTCGCTGTAGGCGGCCGGCCCCGCATGCAGAACCACCGCATGCGGCCACGATCCGCCGTTGTCGTGGGAGAAACGGACCGTCAGGTTGCGGCGACGTTCCCGGTCGGCGGGGTTGGTGAACGCGATCCAGCCGACACCGCCGGCACGATGTTCCCGAACCCGTTCGATCGAACCGTGGCAGATCGGCTCGGGGAGGGCCGCATCGAAGCGCTGCCCGTCCCAAGACTCCCCACCGTCCTTGCTGATCGCCACCTGCCGCAGCCGCGACTGGGGATCGTAATTGCGCATGTTGAGCAGCAAATCCCCGTTGTCGAGCTCGACCACCTGGCATTCATTGACTTGGTCCTTCGGAGTGGTGCCGCCGAGACGCCACGACTTTCCGCCGTCGTCGGAAAGGAGCACATGGGACCAATAGAGTTTGCTTCCGGAGTCGATATGGTCGCAGGGAACCACCAACCGGCCGCGGTGCGACCCCTTGCGCAGAACAATGCCCCCGCCGGGACCGGTGGCGACCCAGGTCCAGTTCGGTTGCTTCGCCTCGGTTGTGATCTCCGCGGGTTTGCCCCACGATCGACCGTCGTCGGTCGAGCGCATGAGGTACACCCGGCGCGTGTCCTTGCTCTTGCCGTCGATGATCTGCGGTTCCTTGTCGTCACCGCGGTTCCAGGTGGCGAGCAAGCTGAGGGCGCCGGTGCGTTGGTCCTCCACCACGACCGGGTTGCCGCAGGTGTTTCCCGGATCGTTCCAGACCGTCTCGATCGGGCCGAACGAACGTCCGCCATCGGTGGATCGACGTTGGACGAGTTGGATTTCCCCGCTGTCGCCGCTGCCGGCCTTGCGTCCCTCGCAGAGGACCAGGACGGTTCCCTTGCGGGTGACGTGGATGCAGGGAATGCGGAACGTGTGGAAGCCGTCGGATCCGGATGTGAAGAGGGTCGCGGGTTTGAGGACAATCGGCGGGGGGACGGTGGGCATGATTGAGGTTGGTTGGGCTCGCGGGACGCGACTTCCTCCCGCTCCCTGGCCGACTCCAGTGGCACGGACGTCGGCGATGGCACGGGCAACCACGAGGGGCGCGCCGCGACCTCGGCGGTTGCCCTTACGGTGGGTTGGCTTGGGCGTTTGGCGAGTAATCTTCACGCGTTCTCCTTGCCAACGAGCGGCCCTGCGCAGTACCGTGTGCGCGGCCCGCCGAACCGGGCCGGGAACCCGCGGCGAACCCAGTCGCCGGCGGGACAGGAGAATCGGAACATGCGGAACGTTTGGATCGCGATCGCGATGCTGTTGACACTGATGCCGTCGGCCGTGCGCGCACAGGATGACATCGTGGTGGAGCGGGGCATCGAGTACAGCAACCCCGACAACCAGCATTTGCAACTCGACATGGCACGTCCCGCCAAGGGCACCGGTCCGTTTCCGGCCGTGGTCTGCATCCACGGGGGTGGGTTCCGGGCGGGCAGCCGTGACGGTTACCTGGGCCTGATCCGCCAGTTGGCCGCCCGCGGGTATGTCGCGGTGACCGTCAGCTATCGATTGGCGCCGAAATACCAGTTTCCCGCCGCGGTGCACGACGTGAAGGCGGCGGTGCGGTTCCTGCGCGCGAACGCTGCCAAGTACGGCATTGACCCGAACCGGATCGGCGCGACCGGCGGTTCCGCGGGCGGTCATCTGGCGCTTTATCTGGGAGTGACCGGCGGGGTGGCGTCGCTGGAAGGCGACGGCGGAAATCCGGGCGTTTCCAGCGCGGCCGGGAGCGTCGGGGATTTCCTGACGTTCATTCGACGTGAAAACACAGGCAAGG
>CAZYBA010000450.1:0-2587 GCA_964646105.1 uncultured Armatimonadia bacterium | reverse complement strand
CCATCGCGGCCCACTCGCCCGGCTCCGGCACCGCGCCGCCACCTCCGGTGGTGCCGCCGGCAACGACAACCTTGAATTCGTGTTGGTTGCTGGAGCCATAGGTCCAACGGTACGTTCCTGTCGCGATACCCACGGACGAAAATGTTTGGCCGGTCCAGGTCGAAGATCCACTCAACGCGCTCAAATCCGCATACGACGAGGGAAGGATCATCCTGAGAATCCGTTGAGGGCCCACCGAATATTCGTTAGTTTCGAAATAGTTGCTCGACCCCGAACTCGCAAGGCTTGGTGCACCGGTCTTGAAGCCTGCAAACGAAGCGGAAGCGTTGTCCCAAGTGAATCCTTCGTACTCGTTGTAGGGGCTTGTGCCGGTTCCGATCACAATACCGTTTGAGCCGCCACCACCATAGATGACGCTCGTGCCACCGGCGGAGCCGCCCGATGTCTGAAATGTCAGCGCAGAAGTCAGGACGTTGCCGCTGAGAGTCCCCACGACGTTCCCGCCGGTCTCCTGAAAGTTCAGGACCAAACTGGCGCTCGAAGGGATTCGCGGAGTTTGGGCCGTCGCAGGAGCGGAAACAGATGCCAATGCTGCGGCTATCGCGCCAGCCGCCGCTGCGCTGGAACGCCCAGTTGCTCGGAACTTATAAAACGAAGCCATATCGAATAACAAACCTTTCCTAGAAAACCCGTCCCGCGGTCCTCGATCAGTGTGTTCTCCGGCGACCAGATGGATGCACATGTTGGAGTTCCCTCAACCAGGACGAGCGTCGCACGTTTCCTCGACTGGGCAAGAATCGTGCCCCCCCCCCGCGATGCGGATTTCCGGCAGGAATACGGGGCTGAGAATCGGTCGGTCGGGGGAGGACGGAGATGGGGGAAGGCCATCCCGCCCGCGACGATAGAATGGGACGTCATGCCGGACACCGAAACCGCCCCCGAAACGTCCTCCTCCGCCGCAGAACCCACCCCCGCACGCCCCAAGAGCTACGCGGTCATCACCTGGGGTTGCCAGATGAATGTCGACGATTCCGACCAGATCGAGAACCTGCTCGAAGCGGACGGCTTGGTCAAGGCGGAGTCGCCTGAAACGGCGGACGTTGTCATTCTCAACACCTGTTCCGTCCGTCAGAAGCCCGAGGACAAGGTTTTCTCCCGCCTCGGCGGACTGGCCGAGCTCAAGCGCGAGCGCCCGGACATGGTGATCGGGGTCACCGGTTGCATGGCCCAGCGCGCGGGCGCGGAAATCGCCAAGCGCGCGCCGCACATCGACCTCATCGCCGGCACCGCGCAGCTCGAGGCCATCCCCGAACTGATCCGCACCCGGCGCAGCCTGCTGGATTCCGGGAACGCGCGACCGAACAAGGCCGCCGATGTCCTCATCCAACTCCAACTCCCGCGCAAGAAGGAGGAGTCGCAACTCTTCCTGCCCGAGCGCAAGCGGGTCACCACCGGCAAGCTCAAGTCGTTCGTCTCGATCATGTACGGCTGCGACAAGTTCTGCGCCTTCTGCATCGTCCCGCACACCCGCGGCAAGGAACGTTCCCGGCCAGCCTCCGAAATTGTCGCCGAGGTGGAACACCTGGCCGCCCACGGCACCAAGGAAGTCTGCCTGCTCGGCCAGACGGTCAACTCCTACGGGCTCAAGGGTCTCGAAGCCACCTGCTCGTTCGCCGAACTCCTGCGCCGTGTCGACTCGGTCCCCGGCATCGAACGCATCCGGTTCACATCGCCGTATCCGAAGGATTTCACGGACGATGTGATCGAAGCCATGGCATCGCTTCCGGCGGTGTGCGAGCAGGTCCACCTGCCGGTGCAGGTCGGCGACGACGAACTGCTCACCCGGATGCGCCGTGGCTACACGCTCGACCAATACCGCACCATTGTGCGAAAACTCCGCGCTGCGATGCCAGAGATTGTCATCACCACCGACATCATGCTCGGCTTCCCCGGTGAGACCGAGGAGCAGTACCAGAACACGCTGGCGTTTGTGGAGGAAATCCGCTTCGACCAAGCGTTCATGTTCGCGTACTCCCCCCGCGATCCCACGCCGGCGGCCAAGTTGCCCGACCAGATCCCGCAGGCGGAGAAGGTCCGTCTCCTCGACGCCTTGATCACGCTGCAAAACCGAATTGCGGTGGAGATCAATTCGGCCCATGCGGCCGAGGGGCGTGTCTTCGATGTCTTGGTCGAGGGCATCAGCCCGAAGGATCCGGAGAAGTGGCAGGGTCAGACCCGCGGCGGCAAGACGGTCCATTTCCCGGCCGGCCGCGATCTCGCCGGCAAGACTGTCCGTGTCCGCGCCCTCGAAGGCCATATCTGGGGTTTTGTTGGCGAATTGGTTTGACGGGGTTTGAGATAGTTCCGTTCCTGTGCTTAGGATCGTGCCGTCTCGCTCGAGTCGTCGGCGAGCCAATCGACCCCCGCAGCGCTTGAGGTGTCGTTCGATCGCGTTCGCGTTTGTGGCGGGGGACCCGTTGCGGGCTGAGTGGAGACCCGTTGTCAATCGTTTTCGCACGCGCGCGGGGGCTACCCGATGTTCCCCGTTTCGGGATACTCGACGGCCACCCCATCGATTTCGCGCGCG
>CAZYBA010000449.1:756-2588 GCA_964646105.1 uncultured Armatimonadia bacterium | reverse complement strand
CGCTCTCCCCGGTGTTCGCGGTGGTTTCCGCCGCCGTCGCACTCGAGAGCCGCGGGCCGGTCTTCTACCGCCAGGAGCGCGTCGGACGCGGCGGCAAGACCTTCGGGTTCTACAAGTTCCGCTCCATGGTTGTCGGCGCCGACCGCATGACCGGCCAGCTCGCCGACCGCAACGAAGCGCAAGGCCCCATCTTCAAGATCGCCGACGACCCCCGGGTCACCCGAGTCGGCAAGTTCCTGCGCAAGACCTCCCTTGACGAGATCCCCCAGTTCTGGAACGTCCTCAAGGGAGACCTCAGCCTGGTCGGGCCGCGTCCCCACCTCCCCTCCGAGGTCGAGAAGTACCTGCCCCACCACCACGAGCGCCTCGACGCAACACCCGGACTCGTCTGCTACCGCGAGGTCACCGGACGCTCCCGCCTCACCTTCGAGCAGTGGGTCGCCCTCGACATCCACTACGTCCGAACCCGCTCCATCGCCGTCGACGCCGCGATCCTCCTGCGTGCCGTCCCCGCAATCCTCAAGGGAGAGGGGGCCTACTGATGGGCGCACGAAACATCCCCGGGAACCCGGCGCTGCGAACCAGCTCCATCGTCCCCACCACAACCGTCAGCGACGTCCCCTTCAGCAATGTCACGATGAAGGAGACCATCGCCCTCATCCACCTCATTGTCCAGAAGGGCGACGCGCCCCACCACATCTGCACCGGGAACCTAGACCACCTGGTCCTCCTGCAGCGCGACACCGAGTTCCGAGAAGCCTACGAGAAGGCGTCCCTGGTCCTCGCCGACGGAATGCCCATCGTCTGGATGTCGGGCATCGCACGCCGCGCCGAGGACAAGCCCCTCAAGGAACGTGTCGCCGGAAGCGACCTCTTCTGGGAGCTCGTCCAAGCGTCCGCGACCACTGGGCTGCGACTCTTCTTCCTCGGGGGAGCCCCCGGAGCCGCCGACGAGGCACGCGCCGAAGCGGAAAAGCGATTCCCCGGATGCCAGATCTGCGGGACCTACTGCCCCCCCAAGGACCTCTTCCCCACCGACGCCGAGCAGGCGCGCATCGAGAGCATCATCCGCGACGCAGCACCCGACGTCCTACTGGTCGGGCTCGGAGCCCCCAAGCAGGAGAAGTGGATCCTGCGGCGCAAGGCAAGGCTCGGAGTACCCGTCAGCATCGGAATCGGCGGAACCTTCGAGATGGCCGCGGGACGCGTCCGACGCGCCCCCAAGTGGGTCCAGAAGGTCGGCATGGAATGGGCATACCGAATGGTCCAGGACCCGGCGCGCCTTTGGAAAAGATACATCGCAAACGACCTGCCATTCCTCGCGAGGGCATTGCGGCGGACGTTGCGTGAGCGTGGCACCCACGGCCCTGCGGGGGTCGCCGCACGGGTTGGTCCTGTTCAGGAGGGCAAATCCTGACATGTCCAACATCCGTTTCAGGGACATCCCCGGAGGAGTCGACTCCATGTTGTTTCCGTCGTCGATCCAAATGTTTCCAGCGGGATCGAACGTGTTTCTCGGGCTGTGCGCGGCACGGGTCGCTCCCCATGCGATCTGTGTTGGCGAGACATTGTTTGTATTTCTTCATGCCAATCTCAGTCTGGCTGAGATTGTTCAATCCATGCAGGGAGTGGTGGCGGACTTGCCGGCGGATACGCCGTGGAAGCCCGACCCCAGGAACGCGCTGCGGCTCGACTGGATCGCGCAGCAGCTCGCCGCCCGCGAGGAGGAGATGCTCGCCGCTCCTCCGTCCCGCGGGAACGTCGTCATTCGGAAGCCATTGCTGCCGGCCTAAGGCCCCGTGGCCGTCGGTGTTGGCTTTCGATTGTGGGGC
>CAZYBA010000449.1:0-746 GCA_964646105.1 uncultured Armatimonadia bacterium | reverse complement strand
CATCCGGAGAAATCCCGATGCGGGGCGGGAAACCCGGTCCGCAGGAACAACACCCGCGGACCAACCCGCGGAGAAGGCCCCCCGTGGTCCCGATCCGCCTCGCAAATGCATTTTCTCGATTGACTGCGCCAAGGCCCCGGTGCCGCACTCGGAAAGCAACACTTGGAAATGGGATTCTAAAATGAGCATTCTTCGCAAGGCAACTGCTTCCGTCGCCCTCACCGTCTCGATCGCGGCGCTCGCCGGATCGGCGCAGGCCGCCGGAACCACCATCCTCACCTTCGGTGGAACCCCGGGAACCGTCACCTGGAGCAAGGCCACCAACAAGCTGATTGCTGGTACCACGGCCACCCCGGGAACCCTCACCGACGTCACCGCGCCTCCGGTCGTCGCCGAATCCGGCGTCACCTGGTCGTTCTCCGCCGACTTCGTCGCCGGGACGTCCCAGAACCTCGGCGGCGGAGTCAAGGTTGCCCAGTTCAACAACGGCACCTTCTCCTTCACCGGAATCGGTGGCAACATCCTGTCCGGAACGTTCTCCTCGGGAACCCTGGTGTCCAACAACGGCGCCATCACGTTCTCGGTGGGGGGCAACGCGGTCAACTACACCGGGGGAACTGCCCTGGTCGGCGCTCCGGGCAATGTCGGTGACATGTCCTTCGGCGTCTCCGGACACGGACTCGCCAGCGGCTGGAACATGTCCGCCGGCAACATCACCACCAACACCTTCACCGGCCAGGCCGGCG
>CAZYBA010000448.1:0-2590 GCA_964646105.1 uncultured Armatimonadia bacterium | reverse complement strand
TGGTGTTTCGGATTAGTCGATGACGCGCGCCACAACGCCGGCGCCGACCGTGTGGCCACCTTCGCGGATTGCGAAGCGAAGCCCCTGCTCCATCGCGATCGGTGCGATCAACTCGCCCTGGATCTTGATGTTGTCGCCAGGCATCACCATCTCGACACCTTCGGGAAGCTGGAGATTGCCCGTGACGTCGGTCGTGCGGAAGTAGAACTGCGGACGATAGCCGTTGAAGAACGGGGTGTGACGGCCGCCTTCCTCCTTCGAGAGGATGTAGACCTCCGCCTCGAACTTCGTGCGCGCCTTGATCGAACCCGGCTTCGCCAAAACCTGGCCGCGCTCGATCTTGTTGCGGTCCACACCGCGCAGCAGAATGCCCGCGTTGTCACCCGCCTCGACGTAGTCGAGCGTCTTGCGGAACATTTCCATCGAGGTGGCAACCGTCGTCGCAGTGTCCTTCAGACCCACGATCTCCAGAGGCTCGCCCGCCTTCAGCTGACCACGCTCCACACGACCCGTCGCAACCGTACCGCGACCTGTGATCGTGAAGACGTCCTCGACAGGCATCAGGAACGGAAGATCCTTCGGACGCTCCGGAGTCGGAATGAACGAGTCCACCGTTTCCATCAACTTCAGGATCGCAGGCTCGCCGTACGGCTCCTGGGAACCCGACAACGCCTCCGTCGCCGAACCCACCACGATCGGCGTGTCGTCGCCGGGGAAGTCGTACTTCGAAAGCAACTCGCGAACCTCGAGCTCGACAAGCTCCAGAAGCTCGGGGTCGTCGACCATGTCCGCCTTGTTCAGGAACACGACAATCGACGGAACACCGACCTGGCGGGCCAGGAGGATGTGCTCGCGGGTCTGCGGCATCGGACCGTCCGCCGCCGAAACCACCAGGATCGCGCCGTCCATCTGCGCAGCACCCGTGATCATGTTCTTGATGTAGTCCGCGTGACCGGGGCAGTCGACGTGCGCATAGTGGCGCGACGCCGTCTCGTACTCCACGTGGGCCGTGTTGATCGTGATGCCGCGCTCCTTCTCCTCGGGAGCCGCGTCGATGTCCTCGTACTTGCGGGCCTGCGCGCCACCGATCTTCGCCAACACCGTCGTGATCGCAGCCGTCAGCGACGTCTTGCCGTGGTCGACGTGACCGATCGTACCGATGTTCACGTGCGGCTTTGTACGCTCGAACTTTGCCTTCGCCATAGTTTTTCCTTAAAGCGGAGCCTGTTACGCCCCGGAAATGATGCCCATCCGGCCGAATGACCGACCGGAAGTCAACGCCATCGCCACGGATCAGGAATCGAACCTTGCAGAACATAATCCATGTTCCGCCTCCCCATCGGAGCCGTCGGCAAACCTGCGGAATATACCATGCGACGCCCCCGCGGGCAACCCGTGCCGAGCGCCACAATGGCCGGGGCGACCAACCGAAACCACCGCATCGTAACCCGTGGTGCTCCAAGTCATCGGGACTTGGAGGAACCATTCCCGCTACCGACACCTTGCCCTTTATGAAAAAAAAGACGCACCGTTCGGTGCGTCTCGGAAGCCCACGATGGGAATCGGACCCATGACCTCTTCTTTACCAAAGAAGTGCTCTACCACTGAGCTACGTGGGCAAAGGACCAAGGATTATATTCGGTAAAAATGGATCGCGCAACTAGGCCCTGTTTTTTGTTCTCAGGACCCCCCGCCCGGGTGGCGATCCATCGGAATCGACTTCTTGGAATCGGGTGTCACGGGAACCGTTTTCTCCTGAACTCGTGCAATGACTTCGACCAGTACCTTGGCGAGTTCTTCCTCCCCGACACCCTTCGTGGTTTCCTTCGCGATCGGCGAATCCGCAGCGAGGTATCCATCGGCGATCAGTCGACGCAACGCCCGGGCGCCGTCCGGATCGCCCTTGACGGTGGATTTGCCACGGGGCTGCTTGGCGGCCGCTTCAAAATGCTGGACCAGTTTCCAAAGTACGACCGCAAGTTCGTAGCGGGTTACGGGTTTGTTCCCCTCGAACGTCGTCCCGGGTTTGGTGGCCGGGAGAATATTTCGGGCCTGTAGCGACACGACCGCGGTCGTCGCCCAGTGGGCCGATGTCGCACCAACTTTTTTCGACGACTGGGCGAACGCGACCGGCGTCAAAAGTAGGACCGCTCCCAAAATGCTAACCGTCCGTCCTCGTGTCATTGTTGGTACTCCCTGGTCAGGTTGGTGCTGTTGCGAATATGCCGGAATTCTTCGAGGGCCAGTCCGGTGCCCAACGCCACGCAGGAAAGCGAGTCTTTGGCCACACGGACGGGAACGCCTCCCGTCGCGAGATTGATAAGACGGTCGAGACCACGCAGCAGCCCTCCCCCACCCGTCAACGTGATGCCACGCTCGATGATGTCGGACGACAGCTCGGGAGGAGTCCGCTCCAACACCGCCTTGACCCTCTCCACAATCTGGGCAACCGGCTCCGAAAGTGCCTCGCGAATCTCCTGAGTCGAAACCTCGATCGTTTTCGGCAGCCCCGCGACCAAATCGCGGCCGCGCACTTCCATTGTCTGCTCGTCGTCCATCGGGAAGGCCGACCCGATCTGGATCTTGATCT
>CAZYBA010000447.1:0-2591 GCA_964646105.1 uncultured Armatimonadia bacterium | reverse complement strand
GCCGATCACGTTGCCCCCGCGACAACCGCCGAGTCATTGGGACAAACCTTGCCTATGGATATGCCCGATCCGCCGACGGTATTTCTGCCCCAGGCGCGGGAGGCCGACTCCACACTTTCGGACATATTGGTCAAACGCGGGGCAACCGTCATCGCCGTGGAAGCCTACCGGATGGAACCAGACGTTTCCGGCGCGGACTCGTTGCGGGATGATCTGGCCAACGGCGCCATTGACGTAGTGACATTTGCTTCGTCGAACACCGTACGCGCTTTCGTGGAAGCCCTGCAAATCTCCACGCTTCCCGATTCGGTCCGAGTTGTCGCGATTGGTCCGAAAACAGCAGAGACGGCAGAATCGCTCCTGCGGTCTCCCGATGCCATTGCGACGACCGCGACAATCGAATCCCTGGTGGATGCGGTGGAGGCCTTGTTTTCGTCGCCTTGACCCCTGTCACTTCCTTTTGTCCGTTCTGCTGACGGGACCAAATCGGCACCTTTCCAAGGGCTCGCGGCTGGTTCCCGTCGGATCAACCGACCCGCTCGATCGCCACCAATCTTCTGTAGCGCTCAACGGTGCTGGGGTCGATCACGCCGCTGGTTAGCGTGTGGCAATTGGCCGCGGCTGCGGCAAATCCAGATCGTAGTGTGTCTGACCAGTCGACGGCACTGTCCACCCAATGGGCTGCAATTCCCGCGGCAAGGGCATCGCCGGATCCGATCGGGTTCACTGCCGGAAGCGCCGGCGGAACAACGCGCAGCATTGTTTCGGCGTTCGCAAAAAAAGCTCCCTGCGGGCCGTCCGACACCAAGGCGTTCTGTGCGCCCATATCCAAAAGGACCTGGGCCGCGTCCATCGCCGACGCGTCACCGGCGAGACCAAGGGTTGCGATTGCCTCTGTTCGATTGGGCTTTACCAACCAGGGGCGCTCCGACAAGCAAGCACGCAAGGGGGCCTGCTGGGCGTCAACCAGAGCCGGAACTCCCGCTTCGCGCGCTCGGGCGACCCACTTGGCGTACCACTCGGTAGGAATACCCCGCGGAAAGGAACCACTCAAACACAACATCCGTGCCGATCTGAGAAGTTCGTCGAGCATATTCTCGATCGCGAGCAACGCGTCCGTTGTCAATTCCGGAGCTTCCTCCACCAACTCGGTGGTCTCTCCGGCGAGTATCGTAGTGCACGTCCGAGTCAAACCAGTTTCCATCCAATAGATGGACTGGATCACCCCGTCTTCGCCTAAAAGGCGCTGGACCAATCGGCCCGTCTCGCCGGCGAGCGGGTGGACCAAATGCGATTTTCCTCCCAATTGCGCGATCATCCGGGCAACATTGGCGGCTTTGCCGCTTGCCGTTGTCGAAACCGACGCCGCCCGGTTGACTGATCCTGGGCGAACCTGCCCCGCGAAGGTCAGGGTCCTTTGAACGGTCGGCGAAAGCCCGCAACAAACGATGGTGCTCATGGTATGGATTCTCCGAAAGAGGGCTTTGCCGCCGAGCGACAGCCCTCAAATTAGCAATCCTTGTATTTTCGGCGCGAGGGGTCGACACGCGACTGGAACCAAGCACCGATCCACATCAACAACAATGTCGCAACGAACAAGGGGCGAAAACCAACTCCAGGCAGTAGCGTGAGGCTCAGGATCGGGGCGACGATGCCGCGTATTCCCAGTAACAGAGAATGGAGCGCCTGGTACCGAGCCGGTCGACCGTCCCTTTCCGCAAACTGCAATGTACTTTGCAAGTAGGAGATTTCAATTCCCGCGAAGCCGATTCCACTACAGGCTGATGCAGCCATCAGCCATTCCATTGAATCGGCAAGACAATAAACAACGCCGATCCCCGAAACCCAGAGGATGGAAACTCCGACAGTGAAGGCGGGACCACGGCGATCCAGAATTCTTCCCCATACAAAGGAAGCCGGGATGCTGCATAGTGCGGCGACATTGGAAAGAAGCGCGATTTGAGTGTTGGTGAGTTTCAGGACATCCACCTGAAATAGTCCGTACAGGGGCATCGCCATCAGATTTCCGAACCCGTACGCCATCACCGAAGCAGCGAACCAGCGGTAGGGCGGATTTTCGCGCAATATTGTCAAACTGTCCGAGAAGGCCTTGCGGAACGGCACACTCGCATCGACGCTCGAAACCGGACGCATATCGGCGAGGCGACGTACGCGCGAAAATGCCAATGCCGATCCGATGCCCAGAATGCCTGCGATCGGAAACAGGATTTGGTAGGAAACTCCCGAGTCCAGCCATCTGCCAACCGACTGGGCAGCAAGGAAGGACATCGCTTGCACTCCTACTCGGACGATTCCCATCAATCGTCCACGGTGGGTGCCGGGATAGATGTCGCGCATTACGGCCGCATATGCCGGACTGGCGAACGATCCAATCATCTGGACAGCCCCGACCAACAGCGCGAACCCCGCGGAACTGGGGAACAGGGGAAGCAGTAGGAACAGTCCACGCGCAGGAATCCACGTCGACAAAAGGAACGAAACTGCGTTGCGGCTGTCCATACGGGCGGCCCAGAACGGAGCCAGGAGATTCCCGACAAAGGGAGCCGCCGACAGAACTCCCAGCCAGAAAC
>CAZYBA010000446.1:0-2594 GCA_964646105.1 uncultured Armatimonadia bacterium | reverse complement strand
AACGATCACCACCAGCGCAATTGTTCTGGCGACCGGTTCGGTGCCGACGAAAGTTCCGATTCCGGGCATCGAGGATGCGGATATCTGGGTCCCGAATGCCGAAGTCGGCAAGCGTTTTGTGGAAGGCAAACTCGCCGACGGTGCGGTTTGGACCAGCAACGAAGCGGTTTCCGCCAAGCAGGTTCCGGCGGAGATGGTTGTGGTCGGCGGCGGTGTGATCGGGTGCGAGTTTGCGTTTACGTACAACGGCTTCGGATCCAAGGTGACCGTGCTTGAGTACCTCCCGCGCGTCGTCGCCACGATGGATGAGGATCTCTCGAAGGAACTGGACAAGATCCTGCGCAAGTCCGGCGTTGAAATCAAAACCGGTGTGAAGGTGACCGGAGTCACGAAGTTAGACGGGCGCAATTTGGTGTCCTATGCCGGCGAGGACGGTATCGAGCATCAGGTCGCCGCGGATGTTGTCTTGGTCGCGACTGGTCGTACCCCGTATACGGACGGTCTCGGACTGGAAAACGTCGGGATTTCGCTGGGCTCTCCGAAGGGACGTCGCGCCATTGCGGTGGACTCCAAGATGCGGACTTCGGTAACCGGTATTTATGCGGTCGGGGATGTGGTGGGTTCGGGTCTCGCCCACACGGCCACGGCCGAGGGCTTGGTGGCCGCCGAAAATATCTGCGGTCACGATGCGACAATGAACTACAAGGCGATCCCTGCCTGCATTTACACGGAACCGGAACTGGCGTCGGTCGGGCTCACGGAAGCCCAGGCGAAGGAACAGGGATACGATGTCGCCATCGGTCGTTTCGACTTCCGCAGCCTTGGGAAAGCGTTGGCGATCAACGACAACCAAGGGTTTGTGAAGATTGTTTCGGATAAGAAGTACGGTGAAATCCTCGGTATGCATATCATTGGTCCGCATGCCACCGACTTGATCCACGAGGGGGTTGTTTCGATCCAGCTCGAGAACACGGTCGAGGAATTGATGCATACGGTGCATGCCCACCCGACACTTGGCGAGGCCATCATGCAAGCCGCCGAGGACGTCAAGGGACTGGCGATCGACAAAGGTTGACAGCCCGGTTCGGGCAAGCCACCGCGTTGGTTTGCCCGACCCTTTGGTTTCCGGTATTCTTGAAGCCCGCAGGGTCCTTCCTGAACCCGGCCTTTCCCCCATGTCCGTCTCCTTATCTGTCTTCCCGGGCACGCTGGCGATTCTTCCCGCGGCTGGTTACGGAACGCGCTTGCGTCCGCTCACCGATGTCACTGCGAAGGAATTGCTTCCTCTTGGACGTCGTCCCGTATTCGACTGGATTCTCGCGGAGCTTGAGGACGCAGGATTGCGCAGGGCCGTCGGGATTGTATCTCCCGCAAAAGAATCGGTTTTCCGGGGGCGTTACGGCTCGAGATTCGGGGGGATGGATCTCGATTGGGTCGTCCAATCGGAAATGCGCGGACTGGGAGACGCGGTGTCCTGTACGCAAGCGGTCGCGGCTGGCGCGGAATCCTTGTTGGTTGCATTGGCGGACGCTGTTGTCGAAGAGCCGGTTTCCGGAGGATTGACCGGACGGTTGCTGAGGGCGGTTGATCCGATCGCCATCGCGGTTCAGGAAGTTTCTCCGGAGCGAGTCTCCCGATATGGAATTGTGAATCCTGTTGAAAGCGGAAACGGCTTGTCGTTTCGAATCCGTGGAATTGTGGAAAAACCCTCCGTGGACGTTGCCCCGAGCCGCTTTGCAGTGTGTGCTCGGTATCGTCTGCCAACGACGATCTTTGATGCCCTGAAAGCGATTCACGTGAACACTGGTTCGGAAAAGGCGTTGACACCCGCAATCGACCTCCTGATTTCCCAAGGGGTCACCGCCTCCGCATGGCCGTTGCAACCCGGCGAGGCACGTCACGACATCGGCGGATTCGATACTTACTTCCGGGCATTTACAACGTTTGCCCTTCATGACGAAGAACACGGCGCGGCGCTGCGCACAACCCTTGGAGATGCGCTGAAATGATCGGAATCATCATCGCCGGAGGAGCCGGCACCCGTCTTCGTCCGCTTACCTATGTTCGGCCAAAGCCTTTGATCCCGGTGGTCAACCGCCCTTTCCTGGAGTATCAGGTAGCTCTTCTCAAGCGTCACGGCATAGACGAAATCGTCTTCTGTACCAACTACATGGCCGAGCAGATCGCGTCCCATTTCGGCGATGGATCCCGTTTCGGAGTGCGTATGCAGTACGCGATCGAGGAAACCCCGCTTGGAACAGCGGGGGCGATCAAAAACGCACAACGCTTGGCGGGGCGCGATACGTTCGTAGTCCTCAATGGCGACGTTCTGACCGATTTCGACATTGCGTCCATTGTCGCTTTCCATCGCGAAAAGAATGCGCTGGTGACATTGACACTCAAGGAAGTGCCGTCACCGAGTCCCTACGGGGTGATTGTCACCGACGATGACGGTCGGGTGCTCGAGTTTCGAGAGCCGTCCGAAGCGCAGAAAAAGATGCTTGCGAACAATCCGAACATCGAGCCGACCGGTGTGGACCGAATCAATGCCGGTATCTATGTCATGGAGCCGGAGGCACTGGACCGCATTCCCG
>CAZYBA010000445.1:0-2618 GCA_964646105.1 uncultured Armatimonadia bacterium | reverse complement strand
GTTCTCCGGCTCATGGCCGCAAGTTTCCACCAAGTAGTCGACACAGGATAATCCGGATCGCTCACCCCGGTGGAATTCGAGGGAGAAGACTACCCGGGCGCAACGGTGCATCCGCCAATAGAGCATTCCCACCTTCTCGCCCGGAGTCCGTGGAAACCCGCGGTCCCACAGAAGCATTTCCCAGTGCAAGGTCCATCCTTCGATCCAGAAAGGACTGTGGAACAACCGACGATAAGCGCGGTACCGCGCCTCCGAAAACTGTTGCAAGTGGTGCCCGGGAATGAGTTCGTGCTGGACGGTAGCCCGGGAAAATTCCGGATTGTTTCCACGTCGGCTCATTTCCTTGCGGTCTTGTTCCATCGACTGCGTCGGGTAGCTGATCCAGATGCATTCGCCTCCAAGGAAAAACGGATTCGAGCGTTGGGCTTCCGCCGACATCATGGTCATCCGCCAGGTAGCCAATGCCATCGGGTCCACCCCTACCAAATCCCGTGACGCTACCCACTCGACCGCTTCCCTGGCCAATCGGGCCACCATCCACGGTTGCTCCCCCGGAGGAACCGCGGTCTGCTTGGCTTTTTCCAGCGCCGAATCCCAGTCGGAGCAGCCCCATTCGGCGGCCACCGTCGCCCCTTGGGCGCGGCACCACTCGAGTTCGCGCCGCGCCGCACCGATCAATTCCTCCGGCGTATGGTCGATGCCGTGTCGCCGGAGTCCTTCGATCAGCGCGTCGTTTCCGATAGGATCCCCGGTCAAGCCCTCCCCGGCGTCCAGATCGAGTTGCTCGACAGCGGTGGCGAGTGCGGATTGGAGGTCCTCGACCGGACGTCGACACCACCAACCCGCCATGGGGTCGTACTCACCGTAGAATTCCCACCATTTTTCAAGCATGCCTGCGATTTCCCGCAAATGGGCGACGGCTCGCAGAACGTCCGCCCTGGTGGCATCGCGGACGAATCGTTCCGATGCCGCGGGCAACTCCGTTGCGCAGCGATGCAACTCGCGGGCGACCGACTCGGCGTCTGCGCGCTCCCAACGCCCACGGACATCCTCGAGCGATCGTACGAGTTCGATGCCCGGCAACGCGGCCGCGATACGGGTTCTGCGCGCATGGTCTACCTCGAGAAGGCGAAGCTGCTCGTCGATCAACAGGCGCAAAAGCAACGCGTCGATCCTGTCGTCATCGGTTGACAATTGCCCGTCGTCCGCGATCCCTTGTTTCCAGATGGAATAGAAATGATGGAACGCAAGATAATGATCGTTCGAGCCCCGATTGGGATGCCGCCGGCGCAACGCATCCCGATCGGCTTCAAAACGTGCCAATGTGGAGGGCATTCGGTCGGGAGCGGCGGGGTCGGCTAGTCCGGGGAACGGGAAAAAGGAGGGCGACATGTCGTCTCGATTCACCAATTCGACCGTTGATTCCTGAAGGAGCCCGAGCATCGGATGGAGTATTGATCGGATTGTGGAGGATTTGGCAATGAATTCTTTGTCGCGACGTTCGGTGTTGGCAGCTGCCACGGCAGGTGTGGCTGGTATGGGGTGGGAGTCGACTGCGGAGGCGGCGGCCCCGCGGACCAGTGCCCAGACCATGATTGGTGTGCCGTTCGAACGGCGGTCGGTGGTCCGGGTGGGCATCATCGGCCTTGGAGGGCGAGGCAACGGCCACCTCAACGACCTGCTCAACATCCGCGATGTCGAGATCAAGGCTGTCTGCGACCTGGTGGAAGAGCGGGCGGTCAACGCCGCCAAACGCGTCGAGGCCAAGGGACAGCCTCGACCTGCGGTATATGGCGGAAGCCAGATGGCCTGGACGGCGCTCACCAAGCGCAATGACATCGACATCGTCTATATTGTCACCCCGTGGGACTGGCATGTGCCGCAGGCTTTGGCCGCGATGGAAGGCGGCATGCACGCCGCGGTGGAAGTTCCCGTGGCTACCACCCTCAAGGACTGCTGGCGAATCGTCGATACGTCCGAACGGACCCGCAAGCACTGCATCATTCTGGAGAACTGCTGCTACGGCTACACGGAGATGCTGGCGCTAAACATGGTGCGCAACGGCGTTTTCGGCACCATTACACACGGCGAGGCCGCGTACATCCACAATCTGCGTGGGTTGCTTCTGGCGGATTCCGGCGAGGGGCTGTGGCGACGCGAACCCCATATCCGACGCAATGCCAACCTCTACCCCACTCACGGGCTCGGTCCCGTGGCCTGGTACATGGACATCCACTCCGGAGACCGGTTTGTGTCGATGGTCTCGATGTCTTCCCGCGAGGCCGCGCTGACCGAATACCGGGATGCAACCATTCCCGCGGGCAACAAGAAACGCCAGGAAAAGTACGTCTGCGGCGACATGAACACGTCGAGCCTGCGTACCGCGATGGGCAAGACGATCATGCTTCAGCACGACGTCGTGACTCCGCGTCCGTACACACGGCACAACCTGATCCAGGGGTCCAAGGGGACGTTTGCGGATTACCCGGCCCGTGTCTGTGTCGATGGGCAGCCGGAAGGTGAATCGTGGACCAGCATCGACCGCTGGAAAAAGTTCGAACATCCGCTCTGGTCCAAGAACGGCGACACCGCCCGCAAACTGGGGGGGCACGGTGGCA
>CAZYBA010000444.1:0-2624 GCA_964646105.1 uncultured Armatimonadia bacterium | reverse complement strand
CGTACGGCAACCACGAGGAGCACCAACCCGACGCCGACGAGAACGCCGTTCTTGGTGAGAAAGTCGGTCGAATCGAGCAGCAACCGGGTGGTGAAGGGCAGCTCGCCGCCCATGTCCTTGAAGACCGCGGACAGTCGCGGAACCACGAAGGTCAACAGGAACACGACAACGCTGACGGCGACGAAGGTGAGCACAGCGGGGTAGGTGAGGGCGCTGACCACCGGGCTGCGCCGCGCGACTTCCATCTCTTGGAAATCGGCAAGGCGTCCCGCGACTTCGGCAAACTGCCCGGACGCCTCGCCGGCGCGCAACGTCTGGGTGTAGACATCATTGAACAGGCGGGGATTCTTGGCCAGGGCCTGCGATACGGGCATCCCTCCGCGCACATCGTTCAACGTTGCTTCGGCAACGGACTGCAACTGCCCGTTTTCGCTTTGTTCGGCAACGACCTGCAGTACGCGGTCGAGGGGCAGGCCCGCGGCCGACAAGTCAGCCATGCGCCGGCTGAACAGGGCAAGGTCCTGTTTGGAAGGGGCGCGACGGGTCGAGGTTGCGCTCGCGGTCGAGGCGGACGTGGTCCCACCGGGCCGGATTTCCATGACATACCGGCCCTCGGAGGCCAGGCGTGCCACCGCGGCGTCCGAGGATTCCGCCTCGATCACTCCGTTGCGACGCGCTCCTGCGGTGTCGAGTGCGATGTATGTGAACGATTGCTGCGCCATGGCCGGACTACAACGACTCCCGTTGGCAGACCCGCAGGACTTCCTCCGGGGTTGTGCGCCCCGCCAATACCGCCTCGCGTCCATCCCCGAGCAGGGTCCGCATGTCTTGCGTGCGGATCGCATGGTCACGCATTTCTGTCGAACTGGACCGGCCCACGGTCATCCGACGGATGGGTTCGTCGACCTTGAACATCTCGTAAAGAGCCTGTCGTCCCTTGTGTCCGGTCTGCTGGCACTTCTCGCAACCGGTACCGCGCCGGAACGGATTCTCGGGACCGAGTTTGGTAGGATCGATGCCGATCGCCTCAAGGGACTCCAGGGTCGGCGAATCGGGCGCGGCACAGTTCGCGCAGACCCGTCGCACCAGACGTTGGGCGACGGCTCCGATCAGCGACGATGCGACGAGGTAGGGTTCGACACCCATGTCCAGCAGACGCGTCACCGCACCAGGGGCGTCGTTGGTGTGCAACGTGCTGAAAACCAAGTGGCCGGTCAACGCCGCGTGGATGGCGATCTCCGCGGTCTCGTGGTCGCGGATTTCACCCACCATGATGACGTCGGGGTCCTGCCGGACGATGCTGCGGAGCCCACTGGCGAAGGTCAGGCCGATCTGCGGGCGCACCTGAATCTGGCTGATGCCGGAAACTTGGTATTCAACCGGGTCCTCGATGGTGAGGATGTTGGTCGTGGGCGACCAAATCTCCTGAAGGGATGCGTACAGAGTGGTCGACTTACCGGAACCGGTCGGACCGGTAACCAGAATGACTCCGTAGGGAACGCGAATCATCTGGCGGTAGCGCTCGAGCGTGTCCGGCCGCATTCCCAGTTCCTCGAGGCCCACCATTGCGGTTCCCTTGTCGAGAATACGCATGACGGCGCGCTCGCCGAAAACGGTGGGGACGATGCTGACGCGGACGTCGATCGCGCGCCCGGCGATTACCAGCTTGATTCGACCGTCCTGCGGCAGGCGACGTTCGGCGATGTTCATTTCGCCCAGGATCTTCAGGCGCGAGACCAGAGCGGCGTGCATGCGCTTGGGAGGCGACATGACGTCACGCAGCATGCCGTCGATACGGTAGCGGACCTTGACACTCTTCTCGTAGGGCTCGATGTGGATGTCGGAGGTGCCGTCGCGCACCGCTTGCGCGAAGATGAGGTTGACCATCTGCACGACCGCGGTTTCACCCGCCATTTTCTGAAGGTCGGCGAGGTCGGTAGTGTCGTCGATTTCGGTCGCGCCACCGACAGTTTCATCGGTCGACCCCGGCAATGCGGAGAGAATCCGTTCGAGGAACAATTCCTCGATTTTCTCGCGAATCCGCGATGCGTCCGCGATGAAGGCGCGGGTGGGAAGTCCGGCCAACGTTCCCAGTTCGTCGACCGCGGCCAAGTCTGCGATGGAGCCGATCGCCACATGCAGGCGTCCGTTTTCGACAGCGAGAGGCAGCACTTGGTTGCGCAGGGCAAAATCGCCCGGAGCCAGCGCCAGCGCCCCCGGGTCGGGCTTGACCGATTCGAGGTCTATGGTGTCGAGCAAAGCGGAATGGTCGGAAATCATGGGGCGTTGTGCAATGGTTTTTCGGAAAACCTGTACTCAACGGACGTCTCGGGGTTGCGTTTGTTCACCGGTCGGTGGGATAACGCGGTATCGGGGGCGCCGGTTTCCCGAAAGCCGGCGCGGTGCTGTGTTTTATTTTCCGGAAAGTTAACGGATGCTTAATCCCACGGACGAGGGCGTTGGCGACAATGGCGGGGTCATGATCCCGAAGGTCTTGGTTGTCGACGACGAGCCGGCGTTGTTGGATGTCATCACGTACAACCTCAAGGCGGCGGGGTTTGCTGTTTTGACTGCCTCCGACGCCGACGAGGCGCTGCAGGTCTTCCGGGCCGAGCACCCTGATT
>CAZYBA010000443.1:0-2631 GCA_964646105.1 uncultured Armatimonadia bacterium | reverse complement strand
CGATCGCGATGGCGGTGCGCAACAAAAACACCACCCCCCGCTGGACCAAGCTCGCCCGCCGACTCGGTGGTGACGCGGGAAAGGGTTTGGTTGCGGGGGGTGGTTGACGTTTGCCGATCAGCAGATTCCGCTGCCGCGATTCTTCAAGCCTGACAGGCGGTCGGGACGCCTCGAAATGATCAACGTGTCGGGATCAGCCCGAAATCGAATAGACCACAGTCCGGCCGTACTCCGGCTCGGTGAACTTCACCTTTGAAATAGAACCGCCCTTGGGAACCTTGGTGTAGTAACGGACATTGAGGGATTTACCCGGAGCAATGTTGTTGTCAACCCGCTCGTCACGACTTGACCGCAAGATATTCTCGTTGTACTCGATCTCAACTCCTTCATTGTCTTCCCAACTGGGCTGAATGGTCGACCAACTGAGATACTGCTCCGCGGTCGTCACGTTGGTGAGGGTCGCATGCACCCATTGGATGGACTCACCGTCCTCGAGTTCGATTCCTTCCGGAGGTGTCGCTCCACGCTCGACCTTGGTGATCGTGAAATTCCAAAGGCCGGTTGTATACCCGGTTCCGATCGTCCCTGGAGTTGACGTTCGCACCGTCGCCCCCGCCGAATCGGCCGGATCGCGCCAGAGTTCGGGAAGCGGCGCCACAATCGAGCGCATATCGTAACGTAAGACGGGCTTGGCATCGTTGCGCTGGCAAATCAGCTTCGGAACCACGCCCTTGGCAGGCACCACGATCACGGTGGTGGCTTCCACCTTTTGCGCGGGCTTGAGGTCGAAATCGAGACGTTCAGTCGTTCCGGTCCGGCTGGCGACCTCCGCCCAAGGATGGTTGGTATCCTGCGCATCCACCGCGGTCATCGAGACGGTTTCCCAACCTGCGTGCAACGGGTTTTGCGACGGATTGTGCAACGTGTAATGCAAGACGAGGAGTTTTTGGTCTTTCTTGGCCGTGATGACCTGCTCTCCGATCGTTACCGGACCTACGGCAAACTCGGCCTTCAGCAACGTAAAATTCACCGCGTCCGCAGGGATCGGACCGAGCGTGTAGGTTGTCCCGAGTTTGCCGTTGTCGCCGGGCAATTGCGTCGTACCCGCTACCGGGCGCGGAGGAACGGCTGGTTTCGGGGCCGCCTTGGGGGTCGGCTTAGGTGCAGGCTTGGGTTTGCCTTGGGCGAACGCGGCAACGGAGCCGACGCATAAGATCAGGGAAAGAACAAGAACCCGAACCATGGATACCTCCCGCAACGCTGACTCTCAATAGAGAGACAGACCTTTACAGCCATTTTTGCATCCACCATACTGAAATCCTGCAAACGGCCACCAATCCCGTGGTGCTCCATCACCGGTCGGATCGAGACCGACAGCTCGGAAACGGAACCTAGTCCACCATGACCACCAATCGACGCCAAATGGAATCAGCCTTGCTCGCCATCGGGGCTGTTTCCATTTTGATCACCCTGGTCAATCCCGCCACCGGCTGGCTCGGCCGTTACCACGGACAAACCGCTCTGGCGTTGGCAACCCGTGAAGGTTGGCTGACCGGCAAAAGTCCCGACCCGGCCCGGACGCGGGCGGTGGTCGACGCCCACCGGGGCAGTTTCCTCCATGCGTTCGGCGCCGCCCTCGAGCAGGCGTCCAACTCCGACGCCTCGTCATCGAAGGCCGCCCGCACCGCGGTTGACGCGCTCGACAAACTGTCCCACGAACACCCCGAACGTCCCGAAGTGCTGGCCGCCATCCTGCGCCTCGGAAGCCGCGCGGTATCCGTAGGTCGCGACGACGAACAGCGTGCCGCCGAGGGCAAGAAGCCCGCTCCGACTCCGAAAAAGCCCAAACCGGTGCCGTCACCGGAGACCGCTGCCTGGTTCGACGAAATCGCCGCCCGCGGCGAGGCGCTCGAACCCGACAACGCGTTCTTCCCGGCCATGCGCGCGGTCGGCTACCTCGCGGTTCGCAAGGACAAGCAAGCCTGGGCCGCGTTGGAGCGCGCCGCCGAACGTCCCCGCTGGAAGGAATATGTGAACGTCGAGGTGGACGCGCGCGACACCATCGCCATCGCCCGCGGGGAGTCTCCCGGGTCGCTGGCCCGCACCGCCCGCTGGGCCGGAGTGATCTTCCCCCACTACGCCCAATTGCGCGCGTTGTCTCGGCTCGGGGTCGCCGAGGCGGTTCGGCGCGAGACCAGCGGCGACATCCCCGGTGGCATCGCGCTCCGCAACCATCTCCACCATGTCGCCGGCTTGATGCGCATGGAGGGCACCAGCCTGATCGCCAATCTGGTGGGTTCGGCGATGGACGCGATCGCACATTCCCGCCCCGGCGGCAAACCTTGGCCCAAGTTGGCGTCCAGCCGAACCGAAGAACAGGCGGCGGAGGATTCCCGGAAACGGTACGGGACCTACGGGCAATGGGCCGCATCGCACGGACAGGCGCGTGCGGTGGCGGACGCCCGCGAGGACATCGAGGCCAGCGAGGCGGTCAAATTGGTGGCGCGCAAGGGGATCGAGAAGGGCCCGACCGACTGGGGAACCCTGCGCGCTTCTACTTGGGAGATCGTCGGCGGGGTCGCGTTGCTGACCAACCTGATCTGGGTGGCCGTCATCGGACTGATCGCATCT